>JAQVTJ010000149.1 GCA_028700095.1 Methanobacterium sp.
TTGAATTGATATTATAAGGATTATTAGGGAACTTTTTAATATTTAAAGTTTTTAAATTTAAATAATTTATGTTATATTATTTTTTTATAATATAAAACATGTTATATATTGTAGTTTTACTCTTTTAATTTTTATTTTGTGTATATAATTATATTATAACCTCTAGGAAATGGGTTTCTTTTATTCCTGCATTAAATTCAATACTTTTAAATTGGTTTATCATCTCTTCAAATATTTTCCATAGTGTTTCATCATCGGCATAGATTCTAAAAGAGGTTTCATTTTCCATGTTAATTCTTTCAATAGCAGGGTAATCTTTTTTAAGGTCATTATAAATTTCATTACCTAGTTTGGTAGTTGATTTTTCCATTGAGGATCCTCCCATATAACCTTTTTATCCAATAAAATGGTTTTTTTGTTTAAATATATTTAAATGATCAAGTTAAAGTGTTAATTTTGGATTTCTTTTGAAGCACCTTAAATTAACATTAGAGGTTTTAATCGCATTATAATATTTAAATTTTGATAAAAATCATATATACAGGATATTTACATATAAAAACCCTTATTATCCATTATTTTAATTTTTTTAACCGCTAGGATTATTTATTTTACCTTGGAAGAATAGGCTTATATATCCAATTTTTGGCATTATTATTGGATTTTTATTGATGGTAATTAGTTTATAGCGTAGATCATTGGGATATATAATTACAGGATCTGGACATGGGTTTGTAAAGTTATTATCTCCTTTGGTAATGTAAGTTGTGGTACCATTTTTTTGGTTAATTTCAATTACTCTATGAACTATATTTAATGGTTCACCTGTCCATGTGCCATAATAAACAATTATATCTCCTATTTGGATATTATTTACATTAGAATCAACAAAAATAATATCTCCTTTATGTAAAACAGGTTCCATACTAGGTGAAGCAACCACATTCATATGTTGGGTAATAATGATTCCAATAATAATTATAATAACATATTTTAAGATTTCTTTATAATCCATATAATAGCTCCAAATTTTTATTTTTACCTAAAAATAGGGATATTTGTAGAAGATTTGATAGATGGGGTTTTGTATTTATTTTAGAAGAAAGTAATATTCTATATCGTTTTTTTAATTCTAGAAAGGTTTTTCTTAAAAAATATTTATATAATATGTTTTATCCAACTACTCTAAGGTTTTTAATTAATATTTGTGGGAGTATAAATGGTCCTATTTTACGTGTTTCTTTAGATGCTGCAGATGCTTCCATTATTGCTTGGAAAATGTTTCCTGAAAGCATAGCTTTTTTTATAGGATTTTTTATTTCTCCATTTTCAATTTTAAATGCATTCATGGCTTCTACTGAAAAGTCTCCTGAAATAGGGTTTGCTGTATGTGCACCTAGAATATCTGTAACTAGGATACCTTCTTTAATTTCTGAAATATTTTTTATATCATCAAATTCAAGTATGAAGTTGGATATACCTACTGTTGGAACATCACCATATGATGATCTTATTCCATTACCTGTGGATTTAACTTCTCCTTTTTTAGCTGTGTAAATATCATAGATAAAGTTTTTTAATATTCCATTCTCTATTAAAGTTGTTTTTTGGCTTGGAACACCTTCACCATCACTTACAGCTGATTGTAGACCACCTTCAAGTGTTCCATCATCATATATGCTTAAAGAGTGGGATGTGACTTTTTTATTGGTTTTATCTGCAAAAACTGATCTTCCTCTTTGAACATTATCTGCATTAAATGCACTTGAAAATGTTGAAACAAGACCTGAAGCAGCATGATAATCAAGAATAACTGGACAATCTTTTGTTTCTGTGGATTTACCATTTCTTGAGTTTTTTGCTATTTCACATGCCTTTTCTGCTATTTGTACAGGATTTATATCCATATATCTTGATATATCAGATTCACTTGCAGTTGATATATTTTCTTTATCATCTGCATTAACTGAAATATAACCTGAAAAAATTGATGAAACATCTTTTGCAACTGCACCTTCTGAGTTTGCAATTATGAATTTACTGTAACCTGTTGAAAAGTTTCCTGATGTTGGTTCACATTTTTCATCCAATACAGTGTCTAACATGATTTTTCCAAATTCAATTATATCTTCAAGATCTAAATATTCTATTTTAGGATCAAAAATACCTTTTATCTTAGGATATGCTGTTTTAGGTGCAAATACAAAGTTTTTATCAATTTCATTAGCTTTAGCATTGAATATTGCATTTTTAACTATTGTTTCAATATTATCAAGACGTGTTGTATATGAAAATCCCATTTTTCCATCAACAATTACTCTTATTCCCAATCCAAATGTATATGCTTCCTTTGCAAAATCTATTTTATCCTTTTTAATATCAACATTAACACCTTCTTCTTTTTCAACATAAATTTCAGCTTGATCAGTGTATTTAAGAGTTAAATCCAGTGCTTTATTTGCTATATCATGCATCATATATTTTTACACCTCGAAGTGTTATTGTTTAAATATATATCTTTAAATGTTTGAATTAGGTTTTTATAATAATAGAGGAATATTTTTGGGATTTTTTTTTAGAATATTTATTTTATTCTAAAATTTGAGGTATATATTTTTCAATTGCTTCTTTTACACCATTTCCATGTGCTTGTTTAGTAACATAATCTGCTATATTTTTAAGTTCTTTATCAGCATTTGATACAGCTATTTTAGTACCTGCAATTGATAAAAATTCTAAATCATTTTCACTGTCACCAATTGCAAGGATTTGTTGTGGTTTCACCCCAATATCTGCTGCAACTTTAATAAGGGATGTTCCTTTATTTATTGAAGGATCTGTTAGGTGTATTGCAAATTTACTATCATAAATTTTAATATTAAATTCTTTTAATGTTTCTTTAATATTATTTACAGAAATTTTCCGGGTTAAAGCTATCTCTGAAACTCTTAGATCAGGGTTTTGAGATTTTTCAACAGGTAATTGTGTTTTCAAATAATTATA
>JAQVTJ010000047.1 GCA_028700095.1 Methanobacterium sp.
ATAACATTTCCAACCATTATATGCAGAAATTTCCTGCTAAATATTGGATATTTTTTCAACAATTTTTCAGATATAATTAATAATACAGCTATATAACAATAGACTAATATCAGTCCAATAATGTCATTTGATATCATATCATTTATGAAGTTCTTTTATATATAAGAGAATTTGTATTTGATTCTAATATAATATAATATAGATTTATCATAAAAAAATTTAGAATTAATAATCTAGGAGATATTATGTTATGTACATATGTTTAGAAGGAATTGATGGATCAGGCAAGTCAACACAAATGGAAATACTTATGAAATGGCTTGATGAATGCGGTCATGAAATATTAAGGGTTTTTGAACCTACAGATTCACAAACAGGTAATTTAATACGTAAAATGCTTCAAAATCCAAATGCAACTAATGAAAATTTCCAAAAAGCACTTACACTTCTTTTTGCAGCGGATAGAATTATTTTAATGGAAAAAATACAAGAAGCAGAAGATAAAGGTAAAATAATTTTAACTGACAGATGTTTTTATTCAAGTATGGTTTATCAAAATGGAATAGAATGGATAAAAGAGATAAATAAATTCGCAAAAAAGCCAGATATTGTATTTTTAATGGATATAGATCCTGAAACGGCTATTTCACGCTGTGAAGGTAAGGATAGATTTGAAGATCTTGATTTCTTAAAAAAAATTAGCGATAAATATCTTGAACTAGCAGATAAAGAAAATTTTATAGTTATAAATGCAAATAATGGTATAAACAAAGTTCATGATGATATTAAAAGAGTTATAGCCCATAAACTGAGTATGTGTATCTGAATTAAATATTAATTATAAAAAGGTTTATAAAAAAAGATAAGCTAATCTTCTTTTATATTATCTTTATTTTTTTCAAGCTCTTGAATTCTGTCATTTAATGCTTTTACAATATAATCACGTGCATCTTCGAGCTTATTAAAATCTCCTTGGAAAACAGGGCCCATATCGGACTGTTTAACTTCTAAATCATAATTTTCCATTACATAAGCAATAGTCTGCCCTGCAACACCTGGTGGAATTCTCATCTCAAATTTTTCAATTTTATCTTCTGCCATTATATTTACTCTCCAAGATTTTATAATTATATTATATAAACATTAAATTAGATCATTAATTGTTTTCCAGATATTCTCTTACAGGTTCCAAAATTTCTATTAAACGTTTTGAAACAGAATTTTTAAGGTCAAGTGGATGAAGTTCTTCATTACTATACATTTCTAAAAGTTCATTATAACTAATTTCAAGGTTTCCCCCAAACTTATCAGGTCTTTCAATTAATAATGTTTTATCCTCTGAAAATATGAAATGTTCAGCAATTTCTATTATAGGATTTCCATCAACAACACCAGTAGGACAGTAACTTTTTTGAAGTTTCTTTTTAATAACTTCAGGTTTATCATCAATTGCAATATAATTTCCTTTACTTGAAGACATTTTATCTGATCCATCTGTTCCATGTAGAAGCGGTGTATGTATACATACTGGTGCTTCATAGCCCATACGTGGCAGACTTTCTCTTGCAAGCATATGTATTTTTCTTTGTTCCATACCTCCAAGTGCAAGATCCACTTCAAGAAATATCATATCAAGAACTTGCATAATTGGATATATTACTTCTGCTACCTTATGATCTTTACTATCCCTTGTAATTTGGGCCATACTACGTTTTGCACGTGTTAAAGTTGTTGAAAGTGCAAGTTCATATACTTTGTATGTATATTCCTCTTTTGTCTGATAACTTGAACCTAGTACGAATTCAGTGTTTTCTGATAATCCTAATGCTCGGAAACATTTCATATTATAATTAGAAATTTCTTCAATTTCCTTTAAACTTCCCTTATCATTTAGATATGCATGAAGATCAGCTAGAAGAATTTTAACTTTAAAACCAGCATTTTGAATGTCTATCATTTTTTTCACAGTAATGGCATGACCTAAATGAACATTTCCTGATGGTTCATATCCAATGTAGGCTACTGGTCTGTCTTTACTGAGCTTTTCTTTAAGTTCTTCTTCTGTTATCACTTCAAGTGTGCCATTTTTAATGTTTTCCATCTTTAAGTCAATGTCCATATTTTATCCCCATGATTAAATATCTGTAAATTAAAAATATAATTATTTAGAATTAAATTGTTTATCTAGTTTAGACTATAAAAGCATTTTTAGTTAATATTTTCCTTATAATTTTCCAAGAATATATGGAACACCTTCGATTTCAAGAATTTTAATTTCATTTCCAATTTCTAAGTCTGATATTTTATCATTAACTTCTATATCAATGGGTTGATAAGTTTCGGGATGTAATATTTGTATAATTTTAGGTGATTTAGATATAATACTAGTTATTTTAATATCTGAATTTCTTGCAATTACTTTAATTCTATTGTATTCCTTCCACATAATAGACCAAATATTATCAGATATAATATCTTTAAGAATAATTTTTTTACCATCAAAACCTTTAACTTGTCCTATATGATCTTCATATTTTATGAAATCACCTTGTTGGAAATTAGGTAATCTAATGGATATCCATATTCTGTATAGATCTTTTCCCCTGAATTTATCTCTTCCAACTAAACGTGGTGATTCTTGGATTATTCCACCCATACTATCTTTAATAGAGCTTGAAAGTTTTTTTGCAGCTTTATAAGAGCCAATATAATAATCTACTCCTTCTTTGATAATTGCCACATTTGAAATATATGCCATTCTATTTTTAACAGATAATGTCCGGGTTTTTGTTCTTATAATATTATCAATTGTTTGAAGTTCTTTAGAAGAGGGGAATCTTTTATCTGCACGGATCTGAATTACTGATTCAAAATAGCCAGAAGCATATCTACTACAATCAGGACACATACCTCTTTTTATTTTAACATTTATTCTATGATCTTCTGATATATTTGTTCCTATAACATTTCCATTTGCATATATTATACATTCAAAATTAGTACCTTTGACAGTTAATATTTGAACTGATAAATCTAAATTATTAACATGGGAAAATTTTTCTATATTTTCTTTTACTGCTCTTTTAACAAGCTCTTCTTCTGAAAGTTCAGAATCTTCCCATTTTATACCTTTTAATAGAGAATTGCAATGTGCACATATTGTTATTTCAATATTATGGGGAATTTTTATAAGTTGGGCTTCTTTTACAAAACAAGACCTACAAATTCCTTTGTACAATTCTTCATCTTCCCTACCACATCTTGGACAGAACATATTTTTACACTTTTAAATTTAAACAGAAATTTTATTAAAATATTATAAATAAAAATAAAATAATGGAATATTTTAACTCTTTTAAAGAGTTTTTAACGGTGCTTTGGCACCACATGCTTCACATTTCAGCATGAAAATCCTATCTTCCCTTATTATTTTTGTATCAGGTCTATTACATTCATGACACATTATGAATCGTTTCACATAATCTTCTATTTTATCATTAATAAGGTAATGTGTGAATTTACCTTGAAGTATAGCACGTGTACCTTCAAGATTACCTGCAGTTCCAAGTTCTCTTAAAAGAAACTTTAACACATGCTGCGGATCTCGGTTAAGAGCTTCTGTTACCTCTGTGAAGTTTTGTATCATTGTTCTATTTCCTTGGATCATGGAATAAGCATTGGGTACATTGAACCTTTTGGTTTCTTCCACCTTTTTAGGTAGTTGTTCAATTGCCCTGTCAAGTAATTCATTATAATCAGCCATTTTTTATTTACCTCCTTTAAAAAATCTGTTCAAGATTTTTTTTTAGAACTATATTTTTTTTTATTTTCTATAATTTTATGAATTTAAATTCTGTAATACTAGTTTTAGATAGTATTATGTAGGATTGGATATTATAAGATTTAAGAACATCTATTTAAGATGTTTTTCTATGCTATTTTATAATATCCTTGTGAGGGTTCGAATATTATTCCTTTCCTTTTGAGTATTTTTATAATTTCTTCTGCCTTTTCTTCACTCATATTATATCTGTCTGACATTTCAGTTATAAGCATGTTTTTTGGTGTTCTTCCACCATATTCTTCTCCTAGTTCACCAATTATTTCAGTTACTAAACGGATTTTATCACGGTCTGATTTAGCAGGTCTGCCTTCAACTTTATCAATATCAAGTTTACCTGTTTCTGGATCATATCCTACTTGTTTCATACATTTTTGTTGTATGGTAATTGCACGTTGGGCATCTACACCTGTTACTTCAGTACCTAATCTTATTCTTGAACTTGCCTCAGAAAGTCTGATAAGGGCTTCAAGCTGACGAGCAGTTATGGGTACAGGAGAATCTTCTTCTGCAGCTCCTCCTCTCATATCAACATAAAACTTTTGGAGCACAGCTATAGCATCATTTGTAAGTTTAGGGCTTACTTCTCTTCTTGCATATGCAATATATTTTCTAAGTAGTTCTGGTTCAATTTCAAATGGTATGGATGTATCTTTATGTATTCTAAGTATATGTGCTGCAAGTTTTGTATCTCTTTCAATGTCTGGTTTATCCTCAACAACAAAGATAAGATCAAATCTTGATAAAATTGGGGATGGTAGATCTATCTGCTCTCCAATTGATTTATATTGGTCAAAACGTCCAAATTTAGGGTTGGCTGCTGCAAGTACGGAACAACGGGCATTTAATGTTGCCATTATACCTGCTTTTGCAATTGAAATTGTTTGCTGTTCCAATGCTTCATGGATAGCAGATCTATCTTCTGATCTCATTTTATCCAATTCATCAACACATACATTTCCACGGTCTCCTAAAACAAGTGCTCCTGCTTCAAGTGACCATCCTCCGAATTCATCACGAACAGCTGCTGCTGTAAGTCCAACACCACTTGTACCTTTTCCACTTGTATAAATTCCACGTGGAGCTAATTTAGAAACATATTTAAGCATCTGGGATTTACCTATACCAGGATCTCCAACAATTAATATATGAATATCTCCTCTTATTCTGGTTTTATCTTCAAGCTCTTTTGGAGATCCACCAAAAAGTTGTAGTGCAATTGCTTCTTTAACTTCCTTATAACCTTGTATTGAAGGTGCTGTGGAATTTATTATTTTATTATAAACATCAGGATCTGCAGCAAGTCTTTTTATTTCTTTTTCATCTTCTTCACTAATTTTCAGTTCTTCAAATTCTTGTTCAAGCGGTTCGATATAGTTTCCATAAATATAATTTTTGAAACGCTTAGTTTTTTCATCCCTAACAGTTTTCATAACACCTGTTATTTTAACAATATCTCCTGGAGTTAAAGAATCTACAAGATCATCTTCCATAACTACAAGTATTTGTTTAGGTTCTTCCCCTCCTGAAAGGTTTTCAAGAGGTTCCTGAAGTTTAGTTGTTTGGGTATCCATGAATTCTGATTCTTCCTGAAGTAACTTGAATGATCTACCACCACATTCTTGACATAGTGCTGGTTCATTTATAATATTACTTGTTTGAGGCACTTCTTGAAGTCTCATACAGCTTCTGCATTCAAATAATGCATTAATTATTCTGGGTCTTATTTCATCTGTTTTACGAACAATCCCATCTACTGCAACAAATTTACCAATATATTTACTTCTAAGATATCTGAGCTGTATATTATTTCTTACATTTTCAAATCTGATATGTAAATCTGCATTTTTACCTATTGGGTCTATATTTTTAATAGCTTTCTGTGAAGCTTCTATAACTTCTTCTGGTTTTTCAATTAAAAGATCTGCAAGGTCAGGGTCAAACATCTCAAGCTCAGAATAATCCACAACCACAGATCTTTCATCTGGATATTTCTCAAGAGCTTCAAAGACAGTATCTTTATATTTAGTACTAAAAAATTCTTCAAATTTTGCAACTGAAGCTTTAGCCTTTTCTGTAGATGATATTGATGGCATTTAGATAATATACTCCTTTTTTTATATTTTATAAAATTTAGTTAATAAAAATTAATAATCCATATATATAATATACTATACATTAAAATTTAGTTATAGTATATTATTAATTTTAATAAATATATGTGCTACAAATAAATTATCATTCAAATATTAATTATATATTATTATATTCGGGATAATTCAATATCAAAATTCTAATATATTAAGTTTCACATTGGAATATAACTTTAAAATTTCCCGGCTAAATGGTGGTAAAATGAAAAGATCAAGATTAAACTTATTTAAAACAACTTCCATGAGCATATCTGTACTTGGAATTATAATGATCCTTGCAACAATAACAGTTTTTATTTACTTAGGTGTTGCTATAATTGGAAATATTATTACCAATGATGTGGGTAGTGGATCATCTTATGATCAACTCACTGCCCTAAAATCAGAATATAACACTTTAGAGGGTCAGTATTCTGATATGAAAAAGGGTGTTGATTCTTTAGGTAATCCTGATATAAAAACTGCTTATATAAATGCACATCTTGATCTTGTAAAAGCTAAAGCTTCAATTGATGATGTTGAAAGTGCATTAGCCTCAGGTAAATCTAAAGATGAGGTTAAAAAAAGGATAAATACAGCACAAACCCAACTTAATATGGCTAAAACAAGTATAAGTAATGTTAAGGGGTTAATGTAAATTAGAAATCATTACCCTTATTTATTATACTTTTCCTTTTAAATCCCTAAAACATTTTTTAATATTTATTTTATATAATCCTTAGAACATTCTTCTAAAACCCTTGGCCACAATGTACATTTCAACACTTCCCTTCCTAGATGAAGGAGGTTTTGTTGTTTTAACGGATTTAAAACGTTCTTTAATATTTTTAACAACATTATCAAATTCTGCACCTTGAAAAGCTTTTAAAATAAAATTTCCACTATGCATTAGAAGATGATCACATACTTTCAATGCATTTTCAGCTAGATCAGCAGATCTTAAATTATCCATATCTTTAATTCCTGATAATTTAGGGGAGGCATCAGAAATAACAACCTGTGCCATTCCAGATAGAAGATCCTTAGCATCGGCTAATACTTCTTCTTTGGTAAAATCACCTCGTACTGTATAGAAATTTTCATCATCCAATGGTCTTATCCACTCAAGATCTACACCAATAACCATACCTTCTTCTCCAACTGCTTCAAGGGCAATTTGAGACCAGCCTCCTGGAGCAGCTCCAAGGTCAACTACTTTATCTCCGGTTTTAATAGCTTTAAAACGTTTATTTAATTGTAAAAGTTTGTATGATGCTCTAGATCTATATTGCTCTTTTTTGGCCATTTTATAATAATGTTCACTTTTCCTTTCTGTATTCCACTTTTTTCCCATAAATAATTCACCTCCTTCTGAAATTTAGTGATTTACATGTAGAATCTCCAATTTTAATAATTTCTGCTTCCAAACCATTTTCATCCACATCAACCAACATAACAGTTGGTTCTGTCATTCTTGGAACAGTTGGACTTCCAGGATTTAGAAGAATCATTTTATCAATTTCTTTAATAAACGGCACATGACTATGTCCTGTTATTAATACATCTACACCTAATTCAAGCCCTATATATTTAAGTTGCTGAGTATCTCCCCTAGGATAAACCTCTCCATGGTTAAGGCCAATTTTAATGTTATTAACATTAATAATTTCATTTTTTGGGAATTTCAAACCATATCTACGATCCATGTTGCCTTGAACACATATTGTAGGTGCTAAATTTTCAAGCTCATGAATTACAGTATTGGAAACCAAATCCCCTGCATGTAAAATGAGCTCCACATCTTTAAATATTGTAGATACTATTGTAGGAATTTCGGTTGCTCTTTCTGGAATATGAGTATCAGATATTACGCCTATTAACATATATATTTCCTCTAAAACTTTATATAGTATATAAAAATTTATATCAATTTATATAATCTAAAAAAATTCAAATAATAAATTTAAGAATCTATGAATAAAATCATTTAAACAGTAAGTTAATTTTAAGGTGTTTAATAGTAATAAATATTTGTTATTTTTAATATTTAGAATTAATTTACAATCAACTACCAGAATGATGGCTTTTAGATATAATTATTTATAATTTAATAATTTAAAATTAATATAATTTATTTATATATTAAAAAAAGAATATTTCAGACAACCATAAATGATATAATATTATATTTATATGCGTTTAATATACAAAAATCTACATTATAAAATAAAGGTATAAAATAAGGGATATTAAATTTATTTAATAAAATCTAATAAAATAAATTTAATGGCAGGTTTATAATTTAAGTTAATATATCTTAAAATTTATTTAAACAGTTATACGAGTGATATGATGCATGAAGTCATAATATGTGAGAAACCAAAGGCATCTGAGAAGATAGCTTCTGCCCTTTCAAAAAATTCAGTTAAAAAACGTTATAAAAAAGTTTCATATTACGAGTTTGAAGAAAATGGTAATAAAATCACTGTTTTGGCTGCTGTAGGACATTTATATTCACTTGCTGCACGAAATAGAAAACAGGCTAGATTATTTGATGTTGAATGGGTTCCGCTCTATGAAAAGGATAAACAGAAGAAATATGTTAAAGATTATGTTGATGCAATAAAAAAGGTTTCGAAAAATGCAGATAAATTTGTTCATGCTTGTGATTATGATATAGAAGGTACTCTCATAGGTTATAATGCTTTAAAATATGCATGTGGTGAAAAAAGCTTTGATAATGCGGTTAGGATGAAATTTTCAACCCTCACCAAGGAAGATATAACTTCTGCATATGATAATCCCATGAATATAGATTTTAACCAAGTTAATAGTGGTATTGCAAGACATGTACTTGATTTTCTCTTTGGTGTGAATATATCCAAATCACTGACAGATTCGGTTATGAAATCTACTAAACGTTACATTCAACTTTCTGCAGGCAGAGTGCAAACACCTACATTGGCCATATTAGTTGAACGAGAAAAAGAGATCCAAAAATTCATACCAGAACCATATTGGATGATCAAAGCTGATCTTGAAGTGCCAGGTATTGAAGAAGGTATAACTGCAGATCATAAAGCCGGTAAAATATTTGATAAATCTGTGGCAGATAAAATATTCGCGGACTGTGATGGTAAGGATGCGGTTATAAACAAAATAAAGCTTAAAGAAACCATTAAAAATCCTCCATTTCCATTTGATTTAGGTTCATTACAATCAGAAGCATATGCAGTATTTGGTTTCAGCCCTAAAAAAACACAACAGATAGCACAGAATCTTTATACAGAGGGTTATACCTCATATCCACGTACATCTTCACAGAAATTACCAAAAAGTATTGGTGTGGATAAAATATTGAAAAAATTGAGTTATAATGCTTCATTTAAACATCAAATTTCGAAACTAAAAAAACCATACAAACCTAATGAAGGAAAGAAAACAGATGAAGCACATCCTGCTATACATCCAACAGGAGTTATTCCAAAAGAATTAACAACAGATTACAGGAAACTTTATGAGCTTATAACATATAGATTCATATCTGTATTTGGTGAAAATGGAATTTTAGAATCTATGAAAACCCATCTTAAAATAGGAAAGCAGGATTTTAACTTTTCAAGAAAAAGAATGGCAAAAATGGGTTGGTTGGATTTAACACCTTTCAAAAAACCAGATAATGATGTTTTTCCCATAATAAAGGAAGGTGAAACACTTATTGTTAAGGATGTTCGAAGCGAAGAAAAGGAGACTAAACCACCTGCAAGATATAACCAAGCATCTCTTATAAGAGAGCTTGAAAAAAGAGGTTTAGGAACCAAATCAACAAGGGCGAATATTATTTCTATTTTATATAATAGAAAATATGTTGAAGGAAAGAAAATAAAAGTCAATGAATTAGGAGAACATCTTATAGATACTCTGAAAGAATATTCAAACAAAATAACAAGTGAAGAACTTACAAGAGAGTTTGAAACTAGACTTGCGGAGATTATGGAAGGTAGTGCCAATAAAGAATTGATTATAGAAAAAGCAAAAGTGGAATTAACTTCAATACTTGATGATATTGAAAAAAACAAAATCATAATTGGAGAAGAACTTTATAACTCCTACAAGGAAAGTAAGATTGTTGGGAAATGTAAATGTGGACATAACCTTATTTTAATTGATTCCCCTAGAGGAAGTACTTTTGTGGGATGTTCAGGATATCCTGACTGTAAATCCACATATTCAATGCCACTCGGTGCTGCGGTTCTTAAAACAACTTGTCAAGAATGTGGACTTCCATTAATTTCATTTGGCAAACCAAGACAAAGAGCATGTCTCAACCCAAAATGTGGTAAAGAAGATAGAGAACCTACTAATGAAATAGTAGGCAGCTGCCCAGAATGTGAAAGTGATCTTATAAAAAAATCAGGGCGATATGGAGAATTTATTGGTTGTAGTGGATTTCCCAAATGCAGATTTACTAAATCATTAGATGAGAAAGTAAATGAAAAGGAAACATCCACCAAAAAAAAGGTAACTGGTAAAAATTTTGTTAAAAAAACTTCAAAGAAAACTACAAAAAAATCAACTAAGAAATCAACCCGTAAAACTGGTGCAAAAAAAACAAAAAAAACACCAACCAAGAAAAAAACAACCACAAAAAAGGGTTAATATCTAAAAAAAGTTTAAAAAAATATAAATAAAAACATTTTTTATATTTTAAGAGAGTATTAGTTATATTATAAAAATTTTAGAAAAAAAACACTATAAACCGAAGCTATCCATAATAGTGCATACTACTTGAATTCATGGGATATATTACTATTTTTGATTAAAAAAATAACTATATATTTTATCATATTTTTTTTTAGACAGACAAATATCCCTTTTATTTAATATTAAAAGAACATACTATGCCTTAATTTTTTTATTTTAAAATATTAAATAAAAATTGGTTAATGAAGAAGTTTATATAAATATTCTTAAATCACAAAATATAATTAATAAGTATACATATCAATGAATTATAATAAAACGACTATGTAATATGTTACAGGAGGTAAACATGAATGCAAAAGAATTGTTATACAAATATAAATCTTTGATAATAATTATTTTACTATTTTTAGTTGTGTTTACAGTCAGAGCAGAAGCAGCCAATATAGGAGGGGTTCCTGATGAAGCGAAATCATTTTATCAGGATCCATCAGGAATTCCTTACTTTAGTGAGATGGATTCATATTACCATTTGAGGCTCACATCAGATCTTATGGATCATGGATATCTAGGAGACAAGTTTAATGGATCTCAATGGGATCTTCATTCATCATATCCTCCTGGAAAAAGCGCAAATTATCCTCCATTAATTGGATATTTAGCAGAAATAGGATATATTATTACTAATTTATTTGTTAAAGTGCCTTTGGTGGCTGTTTGTTTTTGGATGGGGGCTTTTATAGCTTCTCTGGCAGTTATACCTGCATATTTTTTAGTTAAAAAAATCACTAATATATATGGTGGTATAGTTGCAGGATTACTTGTGGGTTTAGCACCAGCATATGTTGGGCATACACACGCAGGTTTCTTTGACACAGATATGTTTGGCATGATCATACCACTTTTTATTGTATTGTTCTTTGTTATTAGCCTCAGTGCAGATAACTTTAGAAAAAGAGCCATTTATGCAAGTTTAGCAGCGTTTGCAATGCTTTTATTTGCATTGGCATGGCAAGGATGGTGGTATATTTACT
>JAQVTJ010000150.1 GCA_028700095.1 Methanobacterium sp.
CGTGTGCAAATCATTAATTTATCAGTCATGTTAAAATGTATCTTTTGTTGTTAATATAAAATCTTTTGTTTTTCCATTTTTACCAACTGGATGGATATAAAAATGTACTCCTTCCATAAATTGGATTCTAAATTCTGTTTTACCAAATTTACGTTCTTCTCTCAAATATTGATATAGAACATTTTGTCCTTCTGGAGTCGATAAATCATGTAACTTAGGCATTATATTTCTTCTTGTTGGATTTCAAATTCTGTTTTTTCACCTTCTGGTGTACTATAAACAGCTTTAGTTGGTTTTAAAATAAAATTTAGTCCTTTAAATCCTTGAGTATATATTTTACCTTTACCCTTTTTCAAGTAACAAACTGTTAAATGAGGATGATACTCAGGAAAATCAGAAGTAAATGGTAATGTTTTTAAAGCTTCATGTGCTTTATTTAATGCTTCACCTTCAACATCAAATTTTAAAACATCATATTTAGGTGTTTCAAAACAAGAAATATTACTAAGTCTAACATTAGAAAACTCAATATCTTTTAATGCTTCTTTAACTTGTTCAATTGTTACTCCTTCATGTAAACCATAAAGCAATGTAATATGCGGTTCATCTTCTAAACCATAAGTTTTATCTCCCTCTTCAGTATAAATATCTTCTTCTTCAATATTATCTTGAATAGTTTTTAATCTAGGAAAATTGAAGTCAAGCATCACACAACCTAAATCGTATGTACTTTCACTGTTTTCTTTTAAAAGATCAATTAATTTAATCATTATATTTTTAATTTTCTTTCTAAATTAGGTAACTGTAACTTTTTAGTTAAGTTAGGTAATTGTAGAACAACTTGAGTAGCAAATTGAGGACATTTATTTAATTGTGCTTTAATTACACTTTTCATAGCATCAAATGAGAATTTATCTTTATTGATATATGATTGCTGTTTAGCACCTGAAGTGTATTTATTATAATGTGTAAACACATCTAACATTACAGTTCCAATTTCAGCTAAATTTGGGTTAAACCAAGAACTTTCAGCTAATAAAAATGAATTTACAGCACTTGGATGTACTGGTTTTAATTCTCCTCCAATTAATGGATGTAAATCTTTCATTAAAAAATCCATTTGACCACTCCAATTAGAAGCAATAATAGGTTTTCTAATTAATGAAAATTCTAATAATGGACGACCAAATCCTTCTCCTTTAGTTAATGAAATCATAGATTTCACTTTAGGATTATTATATAGTTCATTCATTTCAGCATCAGTGAAATCACCATGTAATAAATAAATGTTTGGTAAATCTGTTGATGCACAAGTTTTCTTAATAGCATCTATTTTTGCTAAAATATTATCTCTATCAGAATATGAAGATACACCTCCAGTTACTTTTAAAATTAAAGCAGGTTTAGCAGGTTTGTTTTTAAATGTTTCAAAAAATCCTTTGATTAATAAACCAACGTTTTTTCTATCTTCACCCAAATCACCTTGCATCCAGTGACCAACAAATAAAAATGCAAAATCTTCTTTTACTTCGTCTAATTTTAAAGTAAGTTGTTCTTCAGGAATAAATTTATAAACATCTAAATTAGCACCTTCAAGAACTACTTCTATTGGTTTAATTGATTTTAAAGCACCTACAACTCTTCCTAATTGATCTTTTTGTTCAAAAAATGTTTGTTCAAATACTGTTTTAGCATGATTTGAAGATACCCAATTCACATTCATTCTATTTAAACCTTCAATCCAAGTATGATGACAAATCGTTGATTCAATACCTGCAGTTACTCCAATATTATATTTTCCTATTGGTTGGAATTCAGATGGAATTGAAATTTGAATCCAAACATCTGGTTGTTTATTTAAATCAGGTTGTTTAATAAATTCATTTAAAAAAGCCCATTCTGGATTTTCTTCAATAAATCCCCAAGCACAATCTCCCCAACGTTGAGGAATAATTTGGATTTCCCATTCATCTTTCTTTAATTCAGAAATAGCTTTAACTAAATCTCTTGATCTCGCTCCATAACCTGAATAGGTATTAATTGGACAACTTATTACACAAAGTGGTTTGCTCATATTAATTTAATAATTTAAAATCTAATTGTTTTGGATTATTTTCAAATGTAACATATTGATTTTTATATATTTCATCAAATTTTTCTGTATTTGCAATATAAAACCAAAGGAAATTTTTAAATTTTTTCCTTAAAGCTTCTCTTTCTTCTTCAAATTTTGAATTGATGTATATTTCTAACATGTTATATTTTCTTTGTTAAATGTTTTTCTATATTGAGTAAATCCTTTAAAATTACCACTATAGTTTTTATTGTTATTAGCTTGTGCACAATGCTCAAATGGACTCCAATGCCCACTAGAAGCTAAACGATCATGTAATTTAATATCATTTTTGTAATTATCAACTTTATCTTCCTCTCCTACTACAGTATATGATACTCTTGCACAACGTGCAGTTGCTATTTTTAATTTATACTCTGTTTCTTTTTTATCAGATAAATCTTCAATAAATTCATCATTTTTCATTCCTTTCAATTCTTCTACTGAATGAAGTAATTTATGATAATCAATTTTATCTCCAAATGGAATATGCCATTCTCCTTCTTTTAATTCTTGAGGAGTACTTTCATTCATAGCATCCCACATAGCCTCAGCTAAAGCCATCATATGAATTTCGGCTTGACCTTCATTCATATTTAACCATTGAAGTTCTGTATTTTCTGAAAAATTATGATTAGCTTTTAAAACATCTTTTCTACTTCTAAAAATAGTATTAATAGTTTTATAAGCACCATTTTTATCTGGTTTAGATTCAATTCCAGTTACTATTGAATATCTAGGACATCTTAAAGCAAATAAATTTTCCCAATCAGTAGCAGTAATAATAACT
>JAQVTJ010000151.1 GCA_028700095.1 Methanobacterium sp.
AGAATTTGTTTTTCTTCATTAATTTTTTTACGTTCTTCAAATGATGGTCTTCTTTCTGGTATGGGTTGTACTTTTTTATTACCATTTAAAGCTTCATGGGAAATATAAAGTGCACAGTAACATGCATCATATTCATTTAAATCAGGATCTCTATAGTCACAAGGACATATAATATCCAGATCTTCATTTCTTTCACCTGAAGCTAACCTACAAGGACATGCACCATAACCATAACGATCTATATTTATAAGAATATTTTTTAAAAGCCCTTTTGTAAATTCAATATCATTATTTAGAATATATCCTGCTGATTCTGCTTCTTCTTTTACTTTATGATAATATAAATCAACATCTTTATCTGAAGGCTTATTAAAGCCATTCATTCAATTAACTCCTTTATTTCATCTTCTTTAAATCCGATTATTATTTTCATATCATCTATTACAAGTGTTGGGAATGAAACTTGTGGATTCCATTTTTTTAACATTTCTACAACTTCTTCCCTTTCTTTGCCTTGAATTAAGTCAACATAAATATATTCATAAGCTGCATTAAGTTCTTCAATTAACTCTCGGGTTTTTTTACACCACCCACAGGTACTTAGGGCAAAAAGAACTAATTTCCCTTTATTCTGTCCTCCAACATGTTCCATAATCATTTCATTAGCCTCCTATGGCATTAAAATTATTTCTTATTCTTTTTTTATGTGACCAACCACTATTTAAATTTTAATAAATTAAATATAAAAAAAAAAATATAGTTTTTTTTAGAAAGTGTAGATGTGAAGTGTTTATATATTAAGATTTAGTTTTAAGAAAATAAATAGGAAATTGTTAAAATTTTTTTTCTAATAACTATTTCTTGTTAAAATCAATTCTTTTTATTTCAACAATATCATCATCATCTATACAGTATTCAAATAAATGTCCACATTCACTGCAGCGAATTACTCCCATTGTTCCTTGAGGAACATGTGGTATGTAAAATGCTTCGTCATTGGTTCCTGTGTTTCTTTTCCTGGATATATCCTTATCTATACATCCACATTCTGGACATTTTTGATTTAGTTGTTCAGTTTTCATGAATTAAAACCCCGTTTTATAGTTTCTTCCTGTATGTTATATTTTATACTAAATAATTGTAGGAAATCATATAAATAGTTTGGCATGTTACTAACTATATTTTTTTAGAGTGTATATATTTATATGAATATTTTTTTTCTATAGATATTTAAATAAAAAAAAAGAATTTAAATAAAAAAAGGAAGTATGGTTTAAATATTATTTCTAACAAGTCTTAAGGCACAGAATTCCCCGCACATTGTACACATATCTTCAGAAGTTTGTTTACGTGCTCTAAATTTTTTTGGTTTTTCATTATCAAATGCTAGTTCAAATTGTTTTTGCCAATTGAAGTTTTTTCTTGCAATTGCCATTTCAACTTCTTTTTCCCATGCACCATTTATGCCTTTAGCAATGTCAGCTGCTTCTGCTGCTATTTTAGATGCTATAACACCCTCTTTTACATCTTCTATGTTAGGTATTGCAAGGTGTTCTGCAGGAGTAACATAGCATAAAAAATCTGCACCTGCTGAAGCAGCAATTGCACCACCAATAGCTGAAGTAATATGATCATATCCTGGTGCCAAATCTGTGACAAGAGGACCTAAAACATAGAATGGTGCTCCTTTACATATTGTTTTTTGAATCTCTACATTGGAGATTATTTGGTTTATTGGAACATGGCCTGGTCCTTCAACCATTACCTGAACTCCTTTTTCTCTTGCTCTGTTAACTAATTCTCCTAAATTAACAAGTTCTTGGATTTGGGATAGATCAGATGCATCATGTAAACATCCTGGGCGAAGACCATCACCTAAACTTAATGTTACATCATATTCTTCTGCTATTTCAAGTAGATAGTCATAATTTTTGTAAAGTGGGTTTTCTTCCTGGTTTTTAAGTATCCATGCAGCTAAAAAAGAGCCTCCTCTACTTACAATACTCATTATTCTGTTGGAATCTTTAACTTTAGATATAAGATCCTTTGTTATGCCACAGTGCACAGTTAAAAAGTCAACACCTGCTTTTGCCTGGTTTTCTATTGCACCGAACATATCATCTTCATCCATATCTATAACAGCTCCTTTTGTTTTTGATGCTGTAATACCTGCCTCATAAATTGGAACTGTTCCTATTGGAACTTTCACTGTTTCCATTATGGATTTCATGACATTTTCATATTCTGGTCCTGTGCTTAGGTCCATTATTGTATCTGCACCATATTTAACTGCTACTTGGGCCTTTTTAACTTCCCATTCAACTTTTTCAAGTTCAGATGATGATCCGATATTAGCATTGATCTTGGTTTTTAAACCTTTTCCTATTCCTATGGGTTTGCTTCTGCTTTTTATATTCTTAGGAATTACAATATGTCCCTTTGCTAAACCATTAACTATTTTATGAACCTCAACACCTTCATTTTCTGCTACTTTTTTAATTTCATCTGTTATAATGCCTTTTTGGGCTTCTTGCATTTGAGTCATTTTCCATACCTCATATAAAACGCATAAAAAAAATTTATTATATTGTAAAATATTTGATAATATTCCTCTTTTTTCTATAAAACACTCTATATTATATCTATTTAAAGCTGTTAATTAATCTCATATCATAATTTATTCTATTTTATAATTTTAACAATTTTATTATAATTAAAATATATGGGAATTTAAACATCCTATAAATAATTTTTATGATATTTAATTGTTTTATATTAACTATGATTTCTATGTAAAATGTATTTAACCATTGAATAATATCTGTAGATTCACAAATTAATAAAAATAACTAATTTTAAGAGTTTAAAGGTATAGTTTAAATAGAATATATTTTTTTTTA
>JAQVTJ010000003.1 GCA_028700095.1 Methanobacterium sp.
ACAAAACTGTGTATTGTCCATGGGACGTACCATTTCAATCTCACCACCATCAATAAAATATTTCTTCCTATCCTGCATAAAGGGCCTTATTTTAACTTTTGAAGATATTTTATTTAATTCTTCCTCTAAAGGTTCCATATTATAATGATATTTCTCTAAAAAATCAGATTCTTCACAATTTTCAGTTTTTAAAAGTTCAATTAACTGTAATACCACACCATGTTTTCTGCAGAACTTGAACATTTTACATATTTCACCATGATTTATTCCTTTCATAATTACCATATTCACTTTTACAGGGTTAAAACCAGCTTCCACAGCTTTTTTTATCCCAGCCTTAGCATTTTCCATATAATTATGTTTGGTAATAAATTTATAAGTTACAGGATTTAAAGTATCAAAACTTACATTAATCCTATTTAAACCTGCTTTAACCAATTCATTTGCATATTTTCCAAGTAAAATTCCATTAGTAGTTATTGAGATATCTTTAAAGTTTAAAGTTGATATTTTCTTTACAATATCTACAATATCATCCCTTATAAGTGGTTCTCCTCCAGAAAGCCTTATTTTATCTATTCCTATTTCTTTGGCTATTTTACATACTTTATATATCTCCTCAGATGTCATTTCATAATCCCGAGCTACTATGCCATCATGGTGACAATAAAAGCATTTTACATTACAACGGTTTGTTATTGAAATACGTAGAGATATTATAGGTCGTTGGTATCTGTCAGTTGTCTTCATCGTTAATCATCAATTCTATTCTTTTTATTTCATGGGCTCCATATTCGTCCTTTCTAAGGGAATCAATCATCCCACTAACCACATTTTTAACAAATGATTTTACAAATGGATTCATAGGTATTAAAAATCCATCAACTTTTAAAACAATATCTATAGATTCTGATACACATTTAATATCTTTTGCAGCTTTACCTGTGATTTTTGCAGTCTGTAAAGCCTTACAAGTTTCAAAACCACATTTTTTACAATCTAAACCTTGGTAAATACCAAAACTCTGATTTTCTATCATATCTACCAATGATTTAATATCTTCAGATTCCAACTCTCTTACATCTACATTTTTAATTGTAAAATCATCTTTATAATCTGATGTTGATATTTTAGCATATTTAGATGGTTTAAATCCTTCTATAACAATAAAATCAAGTTTCTTTGTATTTTTAATTAGATTTAATATATTTTCCAATTCCATTGGTTCGTTAATATTAAGGAATGTCTCATCACCTGCACCTACCACAAGTTTTGCACCAGATTCTTTATGTTTCCATGTATCTCTGCCTGCTATATCAAAACCTTCTGTTGTATGTTTAACAGTACCTACATCAAAACCCCTTTTAACAAGTTCTTCAACAATTTTTGTTACAAGAATAGTTTTTCCAGTATTTTTGGTTCCTACAACTCCTATGATTCTCATGGTTTTTCCACCTTAAACTATTAAGAAATTTTTACTTAAAACTAACTTAATATATTTATGTATTGTGATATATCTTAATAATTGTCTATATCATTACTATAATCTATTTTATATGATCCAAAATTTTCGAGAATTAACATGAAAAATAATAAGATAACATTAATAATTGATGGTGTAGAAATACAAACAAAAAATAACAGCACTATACTCGAAACAGCCCTTGCTAACGGGATATTTATACCACACCTATGTTATCATCCTAAAATAAAACCATGGGGAGTATGTAGGCTGTGCATGGTTGAAAATGAAGAGGGAAGTCTAGTTACAGCTTGTGAAAGTAATGTTAGTGATGGGATGGCTATTTCTACAGAAACTAAGAGAATTAAAGCTATTAGGAAGATTGCAGTTCAGCTTTTAATTGCCAACCATGACATGGATTGTTTAACATGTGCAAAAAATGGGGATTGTAAACTTCAAGATACTGCTACTTATATTGGGATAGATAAAGATGATTTACATAGTTTTAGACAGGGTATTATGGATGTTTCAAATGATGACTCAAATCCCTTCTTTAAACGTGACCTAAAAAAATGTATTCTCTGCGGTATTTGTGTTAGGATATGTGGGGAGGTTGTAGGAACAAATGCCATAGACTTTAGTTTCAGAGGTTATGAAACTCAAATATCCACATTTGCTAATAAATCCATACTAGAATCAAACTGTGTATCTTGTGGTGAATGTGTTGTTGCATGTCCTGTAGGAGCTCTTATACCTAAAAAGTCTATAAAACCCTCAAGAGAGGTAAAAACCATATGTTCTTATTGTGGGGTGGGATGTGGTATTTACCTAGGTATACGTGGAAATAATATTGTAAATGTAAGAGGAGATCCTTCTACTCCTACAAATCAAGGAAATTTATGTGTTAAAGGTAGGTTTGGACATGGTTTTGTAAATCATCCTAAAAGACTGAAATCACCTATGATAAAAAGGAATGGGAAATTCCAAGAAGTTGACTGGAACGAGGCATTAACTTTTATTTCAGAAAAATTATTGGATTATAAGAAACAAGGTTCTGTTTTTGCGGCAATGGCATCTGCTAAATCCACAAATGAAGAAAATTATATTTTACAAAAATTCACACGAACAGTAATGAATACAAATAATATAGATCATTGTGCAAGACTTTGTCATGCAGCATCAGTTACAGGATTATCTAAAACCATTGGAAGTGGTGCTATGACCAACTCTATAAATGAAATCCCAGATACTGACTGTGTATTTGCAATAGGAACCAATACAACATCTACACATCCAATTATAGGAATGAAAATACAAAAAGCTTTGGTTAATGGTGCAAGTTTAATAGTTGCAAATCCAATGGAAATTGAGCTTTGTAAAAATGCAGATATTTTCTTACAACATAACCCAGGAACAGATGTAGCTCTTATAATGGGTATGATAAAAATAATTATTGATGATGAATTATTAGATATTGATTTTATTAAAGACCGATGTGATAATTTTGTTGAATTTAAGAAATCCCTTGAAAAATACAACCTTGATTGGGTTGAAATAATAACAGGTGTTTCAAAGTCTAAAATAATTGAAGCAGCCCATATATATGCAAAAGCAGGATCTGCTTCTATATTATATTCAATGGGCATAACACAACATGTTAATGGAACTGATAATGTTATGGCATTAAGTAATTTGGTTCTTATTACAGGAAATATAGGAAAAACATCTTCAGGTATTAATCCTCTTCGAGGTCAAAATAATGTACAAGGAGCTTGTGATATGGGTTGTTTACCAGATGTTTATCCAGGATATCAAACAGTGGATAATCCTGTTGTTTTTGAGAAGTTTAAAAATATGGAACTATAATTTGAACAGATCCCCTGGTATGATGCTTCATGAAATTATAGAAGCAGCACATACTGGTGATATTAAGTCACTTTATATAATGGGTGAAAACCCTGTTCTTAGTGAGCCTGATTCAAAACATGTGAAAGAATCACTTGAAAAACTAGAATTTCTTGTTGTGCAAGATATTTTCATGACTGAAACAGCTTTATTAGCAGATGTTATACTTCCAGCATGTTCATTTGCTGAAAAAGACGGTACTTTTACCAATACAGAACGTTGTGTTCAACTACTTAAAAAAGCAATAAAACCATTAGGTGATTCTAATCCTGACTGGTGGATTATATGCCAACTTGCCCAGAAAATGGGGGCTGATGGCTTTAATTTCCATAATACAAATGAGATCATGGAAGAAATTGCAAAATTAACACCAATTTATAGTGGTATATCACATTTAAGATTAGAAAATAATGGTTTACAATGGCCATGTACTGATAATAATGATATGGGAACTCAACTCTTACATTTAAATAATTTTAATACAATTAATGGAAAGGGAAAATTAATACCTTTAGATTACAAGTTACCATCTGAACTTCCTAATAAAGAATATCCACTGGTCATGACAACCCGCAGAAGTTTATACCAATACCATACAGGAACTATGTCCAGTAGTGTTGATGGCCTTAATATTCTCTATGGCTCTGATATGGTTGAAATAAATCCAATAGATGCTACTAATTTAGGAATATCATCTGGAGATAATGTTAATATTACTTCACCTAGAGGTAGTATTAAAGCTTGTGTGAAAGTAACTGAATCAACACCTTCTGGTTTAATTGCAATGACCTTCCATTTTCCTGAATCTCCCACAAATATCATAACCAATTCCAAAGTTGATCCTTTATCAGGCACTCCTGAATTGAAATTTTGTCCAGTTAAAATTGATAATAATATTAAAATAGAATGATTATGATTTAAAATAAAGAAATTTTTACATATAATATATCTAGCAGGAATAGACTAAAAAAAAAATTTATAATACAACTAATATATTATAACCAACTATTTTTTTTGGGTGGATATGTTATATCACAATGAATTTTTTCTAAAAGCTTTACTAAACCAGGTAAATATATAGATTTTATATTCTATTTAAGACTTTTAAAACATTTTCATTTGATGGGATCTACAACACCCAAAAAATGTGTTTTAAATACACATCAATATATAAACATTTCTATATAATTTTTGATGATAATTATATATATATAGAGTACATAAGTGTAATTAACACACATGGGGTGCACATGCCAAAACATATAATCTCTGGGTTAAAATATTTAGCAGCAGTAGAACTAAGAAAAAAAGGACGTAATCAAAGAGAAATTGCAGCAGAACTCGATATGGATAGATCAACTGTTTCTCATTACTTAAATGGTAGAAATGTTTCATGGAATTCCATAGAAATAGCAACAGTCATAAGAAATACATGTCCTAAAGATTTTTTAGCACTTACCTATGCTCTTATCAAAGATAAAGATAAAACCCGGACCATAATAAAAACATGTTTGGATAAAAAATATGATTGTAAGGTGAAAACTTCGTGCATTGGTTGTGGTATTTGTGTTGATGCATGTATGATGAATTCCATTGTGTTAGATGATTTAAAGGCACAGATAGATCCTTATTGGTGTTGCGGATGCCTTATATGTGGGGAAATGTGCCCTACAAACTCAATAGAGATTAAGGAGGTCAAGAATGATGGAGAAAACAGAGATGATAGGTGATAAGGATATTTCTGTAGAAAGAACAGGTGCAGAAGCTAGAAAATTAAATTTCAAAAATGAATTATGTGGTTCATGTGGAATTTGTGAAAAAATCTGTCCTGTAGATGCTATAGAAGTAAACCCAACTGGAGCAATGGTTCGAACAGAACAAGAATCCAGTAAACTAGAAATTGATGAAAATAAATGTGTATTATGTGGTATGTGTAGTTGTATCTGCCCATATGATGCTTTAGATCTTGAAATAAAAGGTAAAACAATCAAAGAATCAGATGAATATCCTCATCTATTAAAATCTTCAGAAATTGATGAAGATAAATGTATTTACTGTAAAGCTTGTGAAACTGCATGCCCACCAGGAGCTATAACCATTGCAAGAGAACTTCCAGATAGATCCAAACTTGTTAGTGGTGAAATAGAAATAGACAAGGAAACCTGTATAAAATGTGGCGTATGTGAAGAAATGTGCCCAGCAGAAGCAATTGAACTTGACTATAAATTCCCAACTTCTGATGACCCTACAATAGCTTCAAACATAAATATTGACAAAGATAAATGTGTCTACTGTTTAGTTTGTAAAAAAGCATGTCCTGTTGATGCAATCAAAGGTGTATGCAGATTATGTTCCTACGGTGACTATGACATCAAAGCAGAAGATGCTGAAATCAAAGGAAGCTCAGATATAAACGAAGAAGTGTGTGTTAACTGCGGATGGTGTAAGGATATCTGCCCAGTAGAGGGTATAAAGGTTACTAAACCATTTGAAGGAACAGTAGACATAAATCAAGAATCATGCCAAGGCTGTGAAACATGTGTAATGGCATGCCCATGTAATGCCATATCATTCCCAGAAACAGAGGAAATGGGTGGTATTAGCGAAAAAATCCATATAGATGAAAAATACTGTATATATTGTGGTGCATGTGAAAAAGCATGTCCTGTTGATGCAATTGATGTTAAAAGAACTAAAATACACAGTACCCCAGTTAAATCAAAATCATGGGAAAAAGCATTTGAATCTATAAAAAACTAGTTGAATATAATATTAATATTTAAATTGGAGGTAAATAAATGACTATCGGACTTGTAATATATCCTGAACTTTGCCATGGATGCGGCAACTGCGTTGTTGCATGTCCTATCAACTCATTAAGAAGTCCTGAAGTTGCTGGTGGAAAAGGACCTACAGAAGATGTTGACATGGTAATGATGGTTGATGATGGAGTTATAGATCTAAAAAACCCAAATCACTGCGGAAAATGCGGAACATGTGTTGAATCATGTCCGGTTAACGCCATAAGACTCGAACAAGTGGAGGAAACCGAATGAACTTCATATTAAATACTGGTAGAACAATTTGGCAGGGTCAAGCAATTGAATCAGGTAAAGACCTTCAGATGTATGTTGATGCAGCAGCAGTCTGTAATATGAACAAGGATCAAATGGAAAGCATGGATCTCAAAGATGGAGACAATATAGAAGTAGTATCTGAATTTGGAGATGTTGTTGTCAAAGTTGTAACAGCCAAAGAAGAGCTTCCAGATGTCATGATATACATCCCAATGGGACCATGGGCAAACAGAGTCATACGCCCTAATACAGACTCAACAGCTACACCAAGCTTTAAAAACATACCTGTTGAGATCAACCCCACAGATGAAGCAGTACTAGATATGCCTACCCTAATGAAAGGTTATAATAAAATTTCAAATTACTAACGACTAGGAGGACTCTCGTTGGAACACATAATAAAAAACGGAATTGTTTATGATCCACTAAACAACATCGATGGAGAACAGAAAGATATCTGTATAAAAGATGGAAAAATTGTGGACAGTGTAAGTGCAGATGCAAATGTAACAGATGCATCTGGACAGATCATAATGCCTGGAGGAGTCGACCCACACACCCATATAGCAGGTGCAAAAGTTAATGTGGGAAGAATGATCCGTCCAGAAGATAGTAAAAAAGATGTAGTAGGCCGTGCTCCTGGTCAAAGAGGTGGAAGCGGATTTTCAGTTCCTTCAACATTTATGACCGGGTACAGATATGCCCAAATGGGATATACAACAGCAATGGAAGCAGCAATGCCACCATTACTTGCAAGGCACACCCATGAAGAATTTCATGACACACCAATTATAGACCATGCAGCTTACCCATTGTTCGGTAACAATTGGTTTGTAATGCAATACCTCAAAGAAGGAGACCTTGACAAAACTGCAGCATACGCATCATGGTTATTAAGAGCTACCAAAGGATATGCAATCAAAATAGTAAACCCTGCAGGAACAGAAGCATGGGCATGGGGAGGAAATGTACATGGAATAGATGATCCTGCACCATACTTCGATGTAACTGGAGGAGAAATTATAAAAGGCCTTGCAGAAGTTAATGAAATGCTCGGACTTCCACATCCAATACATCTTCATTGTAATGATTTAGGACATCCCGGAAACTATGAAACAACCTTAAAATCATTTGATATACCAAAAGGTATTAAAGCAAACCCAATAACAGGAAACAGAGACAAAGTATTATATGCTACTCATGTCCAGTTCCACAGTTACGGTGGAACCAATTGGAGGGACTTTGTTTCAGAAGCACCTAAAATTGCAGACTACGTAAATAAGAATGATCACATAGTTATTGATGTAGGACAAGTTACATTAGACGAAACAACAACAATGACTGCAGACGGCCCAATGGAATATGATCTTCACACACTAAACGGTCTTAAATGGGCTAATTGTGATGTTGAACTCGAAACCGGCTCTGGAGTTGTTCCATTTATTTACTCAGGAAAAGCACCAGTTCCATCATCACAATGGGCAATTGGTCTTGAACTATTTTTACTTGTAAATGACCCAGAAAAGATATGTTTAACAACAGACAGTCCCAATGCTGGTCCGTTCACAAGATATCCACGTGTAATGTCATGGCTTATGAGTAACAAATACCGTGAAGACATGATAGAAAACCATGTACACAAATGGGCACAGAAAAAAACAAGCATAGCAACAATTGACCGTGAATACAGCTTCTTTGAAATAGCTCAAATATCAAGAGCAACACCAGCAAAAGTACTGGGATTAAGCGATACCAAAGGCCACTTAGGTGTTGGTGCAGATGCAGATATTGCAATTTATCCATTCAACCCAGAAACACAAGACCCATCCACAGATTATATGAAACTAGAAGAAGCTTTAACTGCAGCATCATATGTATTTAAAGATGGTGAAATTGTTGTAAAAGACGGAAAAGTTGTAAACATAGGTTTACCTGGAAGATGTTATTGGGTAAACTCAATTTACGATGAGGAACTAGAAAAACAAATAGTTGGTGAAGTTGAAACTATGTTCAAGAGATATTATTCAGTAAACTTTGCAAACTATGCTGTACAAGATGAGTATCTTCCAAGATCAACTCCGGTTGATGGGGTGATTTTATGAGTGAAATAATATTAAAACCTAAAGAACAACCATTAGTACCGATTGAAGCAAACAACGTAACACCAGATGTATTTGCAGGTAAAACCCTGGAAGAAATTAAAAATTTAGGCATCTGGCATGGTAACAGACAAGACAGACTCTCAAAGTTCTTTGATATTGAAGGTGAATCCTCTGAAAATCCATCAGAAATTAAAATAATTATTGATGGATCTGTACCTAAAACCAAATGGATTGGTAAGGCAATGACAGCAGGTGAAATACTTGTTAAAGGAGATGTCAACATGTATGTTGGCGCAGACATGAAAGGCGGAAAGATTCTTGTGGAAGGTAATGCTGCTTCATGGCCTGGCCAAGATATGCAAGGCGGAGAACTCACAATAATGGGTAATGCTGGAGATTATGTTGGATCAGCCTATCGTGGGGATTGGAGAGGTATGAGTGGCGGTTTAATAACTGTCCATGGTAATGTAGGTAACGAAATAGCCGAATATATGCTCGGCGGTAAAATGGTTATCAAAGGCAATGTTTCCATAATGCCTGGTGTTCACATGAACGGAGGACTACTTATAATTGAAGGTAACGTTGTTGCAAGAGTTGGCGGCGAGATGAAAGGCGGAACAATCGTTGTTAAAGGAATTATTGACGAATTTTTGGCTGGATTCAAATACCTTGGAATTGAAAGAGACCTTAACTTAGAAGGAGAAATTATTGAAGGTGCTTACCATAAATTTAAAGGGGACCTTGCAACTAAAGGAGCTAGTGGAATTGTTTACGCTGCAGTTGCAGGAAACAGCCACATAGCACCCTATTAATTGGAGTTATTGGAGGGATAACTTTGGAAATCGTAAAAAATGTTGTTTGTCCGTTTTGCGGAATGCTATGCGATGATATCATCTGTAAAGTTGAAGGTGATGAAATAGTAGGTACATTAAACGCATGTAGGATAGGACACAGTAAATTTGTTCATGCTGAAGGTGCTGAAAGGTACAAAAAGCCACTTATTAGAAAGAACGGGGAATTAGTAGAAGTAACTATGGAAGAAGCTATAGATAAAGCTGCAACTGTACTTGCTGAATCAAAAAGACCTCTGATGTATGGTTGGAGCTGTACTGATTGTGATGCACAAGCAGTAGGTGTTGAACTAGCAGAAGAAGCAAAGGCTATTATAGACAACACAGCATCAGTATGTCATGGACCATCAGTACTTGCTCTTCAAGATGTAGGATATCCTATATGTACATTTGGAGAAGTTAAAAACAGAGCAGATGTTGTTGTTTATTGGGGATGCAACCCAATGCATGCACATCCTAGAAACCTATCAAGACTTGTATTTAGTAGAGGTTTCTTTAGAGAAAGAGGATTAGCAGACAGAACAGTCATAGTTGTTGACCCTAGAAAATCCGATTCATCTAAACTAGCAGATATACATCTACAATTAGATTATGATAAAGACTATGAACTCTTAGATGCAATGAGGGCAGTTTTACTTGGTAATGAAATCTTATATGATGAAGTTGCAGGAATACCAAAAGAAACAATATACGAAGCAGTGGATGTTCTTAAAAACGCCAAATTTGGAGTTCTATTCTTTGGAATGGGTATAACCCACAGCCGAGGAAAACATAGAAACATAGACACAGCCATATGTCTGGTTACAGATCTCAATGACAGTGCAAAGTTCACTCTTATACCAATGAGGGGACATTACAATGTTACAGGATTTAACCAAGTATGCACATGGGAATCAGGATATCCTTTCTGTGTTGATTTTGCAACAGGAAGTGCAAGATACAACCCTGGTGAAACAGGTTCCAATGACCTTCTTCAAAATAAAGAAACTGATGGAATGATGGTAGTAGCCTCAGATCCTGGTGCTCATTTCCCACAAAAAGCACTAGAAAGAATGGCTGAAATACCTGTAATATCCATTGAACCACACAGAACACCAACCACAGAAATGGCAGATATAATAATACCTCCTGCAATAGTGGGAATGGAAGCAGAAGGTACTGCATATAGGATGGAAGGAGTTCCAATCAGAATGAGAAAAGTTGTAGATATTGGTTTGCTTTCTGATAAAGAAATCCTCGAAAGAATCCTTACAAGAGTAAAAGAGATAAATGCATCTAAATAAAATTTAGATAAATAGGATAGTTTTAAATAAACTTTTCCTATTTTTTATCATTTTTTTTATAAAAAAATTAAGCCAAAGATTTATTTTAAAATTTTGATTTTCTATATAATATTAAACATATCAATTTTATTAATATATTATCTTAAAGAAAATCCATACTTATATATAATAAATTAATGTAAAACATTTTTTTTAGAAGTAAAAAGAAGGAATATTTTAAATTATTATACATAGATTTTATAATAACTATTATAGATCATCTGCCAAATGATATACCCATTATAAAAATATTATTCTATTTAAAAACATTTACAGATGATGCTTTAAACTGCAGCCAAATATTTGATTCTAAACTTATTTGAAGGTCAAAAAAAGTTTTTCTAGTTAAATATATGGTAAAAATTTCACCAACATCTACATCAACTTTAATAAATGTTCCTATATCTAAAAAACCCTTTACATATCCATTTAAATTATTTAAACCTGTTATTATTGTTTTAGATCTAGAAATGGTAATATCTTCAGGTCTTATACTCATATAAACATTTCCTTCAATGGATGAGGTAGAGTAAACATTGATATCTTCAATTCTAATTAAAGTTAAATTATCTTCGATTTTTTGAGCATTACCTTTAATTATATTTTTTGTTCCAACAAATTCTGCTACAAAAATATTTTCAGGTTTTCTAAATATTTCTTCAGGTTTTCCAATTTGTTGTATCCTATTATTAATAATTGCAATTTCATCACAAAGACATTGGCCTTGTATTAAATTATGGGTAGCCATAATTATGGTTGTTTTATTTTTTTTCCTAATTTCATCTATCATATATTCTATTTTTTCTGTGGATAAGGGATCTAGATTAGCTGTAGGTTCATCAAGTATTAAAATTTCAGGTTCAATAATCAAAGCCCGAGCCAAAGCTATTCGCTGTGTTTCCCCTCCTGAAAGTGTAGATGCTTTCCTATGTTCATATCCTTCTAAACCTAACGATCTTAACAATTCTTTAATTTTAGGTTGTGTAGAATTTGTATCAATACCTCGGATTTTCAAACCATATTCTATATTTTCAAGTACTGTGCCTTTGAAAACAACAGGTTTTTGGAATACCATCCCAATTTTTCTTCTATAATCTCTTATAATATTTTTTGATTTGGAAATTTCTATATTATTATAATAAATTTTTCCCTGTGAAGGCATTTCTATTTGGTCAACAATTCTTAATAAAGTTGTCTTCCCACACCCTGTAGGTCCAATTATACCTAAACTAGTTCCTTTTTTAATAATAAGATTTATATCTTCTAATATAAGCTTTCCATCATATAGTTTGTTTATATTTTCGATTTTAAGCTCTGACATTTTATTTCTCCTGGAAATGGTTTAATGCAAGGTTAATTAACAAAGATATGCCTAGTAAAATAATTCCTAGAGCTATAGAAAGTTCTAAATTACCTTTAGCAGTTTCAAGAGACATTGTTGTGGTAATAACCCGGGTAAAACCTCGGATATTACCACCTATCATTAAAGCTACTCCTACTTCAGAAATTGCTCTTCCAAATCCCAGTATAACAGCTGCGTAAAGTGCATATTTAGCTTCTTTCATTAGGGTGTGAATGGTTTGAAAGTCACTGGCACCTAAAGAAAGGGCTAAATCTTTTATTTCACTTTTTACACCATATAATCCGGTTATGGTAAATCCTGTAATTATAGGAAGTATCAATATAGTTTGTCCTTGTATCATACCACCAGGTGTGAAAAGTAGTTGGAAATTACCAAGAGGACCTTCATTGGAGATAAGTAAAAATACAAGTAAACCCACCAATACTGTGGGTAAACTGTAGAGTGTTTGTATAAGATTTACAAGGCTTCTTTTTCCAGTGAAATTTTTAAAGTAAATTAAACCTCCAATGGGAATTGCAATTAAAACACCAATCAGGGTTGATGTAAATGTAATTTCCAAAGTTCTTAAGGTTATACTCATTACTTCAGGATCACATTTAACTATGAGCTCAATAGCTTGGATTAGCCCATTTAAAATTTCATTCACTAAATCACCACTGAATGGTTATATTTTATGTAGGGTCTTTAATAAGGAATCTATTTATTAGGTTCTGGCTTTCCAGATAATGGAATGAATAGTTGTTGACCATATTTATCTTTACCATAATTTTCAACTATGCCCTGACCTTCAGATGAAAGTATAAAATCCACCCATTTCATTCCTGCATCTTTATTCACTTTTGGAAATTTCTGAGGATTTTCAGGTATTAATGAATAAATATTTAGTAATTCTTTGCCTTGTGTAACAAATGGAACTAATTTTATTTTACCTTCAAAAGCAAGGAATGTTCCGGAATCTGATAGGCTGTATGCTGATTTTTGATCAGCTATAGTTAAAGTATCACCCATTCCTTTCCCTGATTCAAGGTACCATGTTTGATTTCTTATTATGGTATTGTAATCAGCACCTGTTGCATTCCATAGTGTGATTTCACGTATATTTGTTCCTGAGTTATCTCCTCGGGAGGTAAATTTTACTTTATTAGGATTTGCTGAGCCTTTTATATGTATATTTTTAAATGCGGTTGTTGCATTGGTTCCATTTATTTTAGCAGGATCATTTACAGGTCCCACTATATAAAAATAATTATAAGCAAATGGATATCTTTGAGTTCCATAACCCTCTGTAACAAATTGTTCTTCCTGTTTTTTTGAATGAACCATTACTAGATCTACATCTCCTTTTTTCCCATATTCTAGAGCTTGACCAGTTCCTGTTGCTATAAATTGAACATCAATATTAGGATATTTCTTCTCAAATACTGTTTCAAGTTCTTCTAACAAACCAGTATCCTCTAAACTGGTGGTTGTTGCAATTTTCAATGTTTGTTTTCCACTATTTCCTCCAGTAAATGTATAGGCACCTATAGCTATAATTCCAATAATTAAAACTAGTAATATGGATATTATCTTCCAATTTTTTTTCATATATTTCCTCCCAAATTTTATTATGGTTATGAAAAATGCATATAGTTGTGATATGTAAAATATATTTAAATTCAATTATTTAGAGGGATAAATTATTATTATCATATAAATAATTTTTGAAGTGTATTTACAAACTATTAATGTTTAAGAGAATAATATTATTCCATTATATTCCTTATTTTACCATTTAAGCTTTGGATATTGTTTACTTTAACATTTTTAGATATTATAACTAACAATTATTAACTTTTTTATTTTTATAATTATTTTTTTAGGGCTTAAGCTACCAATTGTTATGTATAATTCATTGTCTAGGTGGTTTTATTTTTGTTGGATTTTTCCTGTTTTTGATATTAACTGAAATGGAATTATTCTTTAAACTTATCTTATCATAGATATACATATATAAACATATCGATTGTAAAAGAATGTAAAGATATAAAAAAAAGGGGATATGGTAATTGTATGAATTTAATAAAATTTTATAAAAAGAAAAAAAGGAATTAATTAATCATCTTTTGCTTCGATTACACAGCAACAGTCTTTACATTCATGTTCTACTTCAACAATGAACTCTTTCAATTTTTCAATATCAATACAGCTTAAACCTTTTATCATATCACTTTCAATATCAATCTGAAGAACTCCTTCATTATTAGTAACTACTTCTCCAGGTATATAACAACGTCCCAATGAAAGTCTTACAATATCTCCGGGTTTAACTACATTTTCTATGTATTCACAAATCTCTGTGCATGTAGCACTTTTCTTTTCAGTCTTCATTAACATCACCTTTATATTAATATTTACTACATTATACAAAAATATTATTATAATATTTTCATTTTTTTATATATATGATAAAATATTATTAGATTTTAATTATTAATATTGCTGCCGCTTTAAAACCTATAAATACATTTTTTCCTAAAGCTAAATTAAGTTGTTCCATTGAATGCTCTGTTACATCTGCAAATAAATTATATTCACCTAAATTTATATTTAACCTTATTAGATGATTTTTAAATTCCATACTTGTTATCTTTCCCTCAAAAATATTTCTTACACTTGATTTTTGAGGTTCTAACATTACAAATATATCCTCAGGACTTATTAAAACTAAAACTTTGTCACCTATATTGAAATTACCTCTAAGGGGTAAAATTACTTTTTTATGGTTTAAATTTATGTATATGATTTTATTTTCTTGATCAATATCAGTAATATGTGTTTCAATTTCATTGACATCATCATGCATTTTTAAAATACTTTCAACTTTTCTATATTCCTTTAAAATTGATTTACCATAATTTGTAAGTTTACTTTCTCCTCCTCCGCCCTTTCCTCCTCTAGAAGTAGAGACAATACTTTTATTAATTTCTTTTTCAAGTTCTTCAATATATTTAAGTGCACTTCTATAGGGAATATTTTCCTTTTTGGAGGCTTCCATTATTGAACCACATTCATCAATGTTTTCTAATAGCTTAAACTTCTTATTATTCAATAATATTATTTTATCATCTAACTTTAACCTATACTGCGGTCCATCCTTTTTTCTATCCATATTCAGACCTCCTGAATTATTCCTTATATCATTTTATATATTTAATCTAACTAATATTACATCTTTTTAAATCTAATTTTTTTTTATATATTCCTGTTTATATTATGTTTAACCATTAAAACATAGTAAATAATAGAAAAAAATGGATAGTTAAATTATTATGGATGTAGTATAAGAATTTCTTTATTAATGGATAAAAATCCAAGTGCCCTAATTAAAAATAAAAAAGAAATTTAATGAAAGTGAATTATTTTTCTAATGTTAAACTGGACAAACGTTCTTGCCATGATTTAGATCGTATATTTTCCAAGTTCATCTTTGTTCTTTTTATTTGAATACCTTTTTGTGGGCATACATTGGCACAAGCACCGCAAAGGATACAGAATCTTGGATCAATAGTTGAATGGCTGTCTATAATAGTTACAGCATTACATGGACATACATCCTTACATGCATGACAAGAATCACCTTCACATGTCATATCTTCGTTAAAAGTTATTTCACCTTCAAATGGTTTGGTAATGGTTGCAGCATCTACTGGACAAATTTCTTGGCACCATCCACAGTTTACACATGAATCTGGATCTAAAACTGTAATACCATGGGTTTTAAAGTCTTCTGGGTTAAGCTTATAGTCTTGATATGCACATGAACTACATACTGCTTTTATTGCATCTGTAGGACATGCGTGTTTACATACTAAACAGTAAACACATTTATCCTCATAATAACAGTTTCATAGGTTTCAAGTCCTGTTTGTTTTACTTTTATAGCATCTCCAGGACATAACTCCTCACATATCTTGCAATTAATGCATTTTTCTTGATTAACATCTATTTCTCCAACAACCAAATTTTCCCTTTTGGGTAATGTTCTTGTAACATTAATTGCATCTTGTGGACAGGCCCTTTCACAAGCTTTACAGTATACACATACATCTGTATCTATTTCTGCATCTTTAGCCCATTTTGGATATTCTTCTATTTCTTTAATATTTTTATCATTAATCTCAAATTGAAGAGCATCAAATGGACAGGCACTTGCACAAAGCCCGCATAAACAACAACTATTTTTATTAATATTTATGTAATCCATATCCACTAGTCCTCTTGCTATTGGAAGAATAGGTCCATTTTTAATGGATTTTGTAGGACATATACTTGTACATATTCCACAACCAACACATTTATCATTAATATGGGTTAAAAAACGAGTTTCTTCCCCATCTCTCCTTATTGAAGTCATTATATCTCCTCTATGTTTATATTAATATTATTTATACCTTAGATATTGCTTGGTTGGGACAGTTCTGGATACATAAATCACAATCATCACAATTTTCCACTACAAGAAGAACATCCCCTTCTTTTTCAATAAGAGCACCTTGTTCACATAATTTAATACAAAGTCCTTCTCCAGGGCAATTTTCTATTTTACCACATTTTTCTGTATCAATAGTTACTGGCAATAATCTCACCTCTAAACTTTATAATTATAATACCAATTCAACGACAAGTATATATAAACATATCGATTTGCTTAGACAAAAATTCTAAAACTTAAAGATTATATTAATTTCTAAAAAAATTTTTTAAAACATAAAAATTATGGAAAATAACCACTAAAATAGAAAAAAACAGCTTATAACATGCTAAATTAATATTATTAATGAATAAAATTTAAATGAAATAATACTTCCTTAAAAAAAAATAAAGTAGATTATTAAAAATATTATCATATTAAATAAAACCGATAATCAAAATATACCTTATCGACTATATTTTGTAAATACAATTTCTAGATACTAAAAAATAAATGGGATTTTTTTACAATATATAAATTAGATTATTAAAATTCTTCCATATCAGAAACTTTCATCAAGGTTTCAACAGCTTTAGGTTCTACATCCATTCCATGTTCTTTTAATGCGGAAATAGGATTTAAACCTCCCGGTGCAACAATTCCAACATGATATCTTTCAACTTTTGCATTATATACTAATTCACTTGGTTTTCCAATTTTTAAAACAGAAAAACCAGCATCTTGAACCTCTTCAAGTATATCCACAGCTAATGGTCTTGCTATATAAGGAACCTCCCGTAAACTTGCAAGCACCCTACCTGCACCATTTATAGCCTCTGAAACAGAAGTCATACTCTTTGCAATATAAATTTCATGAGGATCTAATGAAGATCCACTGTACGCTGTAAGTTCTATAAACCTAGGTTTTTTATCATCTGTTTCAAGTATACCTCCATATTGTGGAGTGGTTGATACACCATTTTTTACTAATATACCATCTAAAGTAAGACTACATACAGTTGCTATTCCAATTTGACCTGATTCTTTTTTAGGAATTGTTGTGAAATATTTACTTGTACAATATTGCGGGCCTTTATTCATAACCTCTTCAAAAATATCTAATGCATCATCAAGTTCTTCACTTTTAACATAAGATAAATTAGTTATAACATTTCCTTGATGTGTTTCAAGGTCAAAATTTACTTTATATATTAAATTCCAAGCTTTAGAAAGTAGAAACTCTACTTTTCCATGAATTTCAGGACCTGTTTTCTTTAAAATAGATTTAGGTTTAACTAAACTTTGCATTTCACTAAATTCTATAGTATTTTCTGCAAGTTTAATATTAACATCAAAACTTGCTTCCTTTGCTGCACAAAGTGGTGTTATTCCACCAATAACAGATATTCCTATCATATTATCATCAACAGGTATTCCTAATACAGATTCTCCTTCTTCCCCAATTTTGAGTAATCCAGTTATTCCTAATTTCTGGAGATTTTCAAAAATTTTTACAGCACTTTTCCTTGCGCTTTTTGGTATAATCCTAAAATTAGCAGGTATATTACCATTTCCATTATCAATTACCTCTAAAACTGAAGTCATATTTTTATCTGTAAATGCTTCAAGCGGAGTCATAGAAGTTTTCTTATAAGAAATAAGTTCAGTAAATCTAGTAGGGATAAAATCCTCTACCTTAACTATTCCACCATATTTAGGAATAACAGGAATGCCCTGGCCTAGAAGCATACCATCAATTGTTGTTCCACAGATAGTTTCAAATTTTATTTCACTACCTTCTTTTGGAATTTCTGGAAAATTCACATAATGACTTACTGCTATTCCTTTTTTAAATACAGATTTCAGAATATCCATCACATTTTTTTCATATTTAAATGAGGAAGTGTTTACAATAACCTTTCCAGTTCCATTTGAAGGATTTAATGTGGTTTGATATATCATATCTTCAAATTTAGAGAAAATAAAATCAACTTGATCATAAATCAATCCCTTTTCAAGTTCTTTAATGCCTTTATCAGTTATTTGTCGTCCAGCATATCCTATACGTTCTGTAAAACCTTTTTCATCAAGGATACGCATATGATATCTTACTGCTCTCTCTCCAAGGTCATAGCCTTTTTTTTTCAGTTCATCTGCAATTGTCTTAGCTCCGAGAACTTCTTCTCGATCAAAGAGAATACGCAGAATTTCCATCATTTTACGATCAGTTTCTTGTGGCATTCATTCACCAGATAAAAGTTTACTATAAAATTTATATAAATCTCTTTTATGATAAATAGAGTTATTAAATAACTGCTTAAATATTAGATATTTCCTTTAATTAATACATATATAATAAATTTTTTTTTTTAGAAATTAAACTTTTATTTTTACTCTATATTTTATAAAAAATATAAAAAAAAAGAAGGGATTTTGGATATTTAGATCATTAGATATCTGTTAAGTTCATATGGGAATACTTGTATTCTGTAATCATCCCATTCTTTCCTTTTAATATCCATGAACTGATGGTAGACATGGTCTCCAAGTGAAGATTTTATAACTTCATCTTTTTCCAATGAATGATATGCTTCCCATAGACTTGATGGTAAAGTTTCAATACCCATCTTTTCAAGTCCTTCAGAATCTAATTGGAACACATCTATCTCAGTAGCTTCTCCAGGATCCATTTTATTATTTATACCATCCATCCCGGCTTCTAACATTGCTGCAAATGCCAGGTATGGGTTACATGAAGGATCAGGACATCTGAATTCTACTCTTGTACCATTACCACGGGATGCAGGGATTCTTACCAGTGTTGACCTATTTTTAAGTCCATATGCAATGTAACATGGTGCTTCATATCCTGGTACTAATCTTTTATATGAATTTACAGTTGGTGCAACTATGGCTGATAATGCTTTTGAATGGTTTAATAATCCTCCAGTAAAGTATCTTGCTTCTTGTGAAAGTTCATCTTGACCATCTGGATCATAGAAGATGTTTTTACCATCTTTAAATAGGCTTTGGTGAACATGCATACCACTACCATTTACTCCGTAGAAAGGTTTGGGCATAAAAGTAACCATATAACCTAATTTATCAACAATAGCTTTTATTGCCTGTTTAAATGTTATTACAGCATCTGCTGTTTTCATTGCATCGCCAAATTTGAAATCTATCTCATGCTGACCTGGACCTACTTCATGATGACTTACTTCAACATCAAAGTGAAGTGATTCTAATCCCAAAACTAATTCCCTTCTAACATCTGTTCCCTGGTCAACTGGTTCCACATCAAAGTAAACACCATCATCATGAGGGATGATATTTCCATTTTCATCTTCTCCAATAATGAAAAATTCAGGTTCTGGACCTACATTAAATTCATATCCTTTAGATTCTACTTTTGCCAATGCCTTTTTTAGCACATTTCTAGGATCCCCTTCAAAGGGTTTTCCATCTGGCCAATAAATATCACATATAAATCTGCAAACACCCTTTTCTTCTGGTCTCCATGGTAGAGTTGAGAAGGTATCGGGATCAGGTTTGATTATTAAATCACTGCAGTTAATATCAACAAATCCTTCGATGGATGAACCATCAAATAAAAGCCCGTCTTTAAGTATATCTTCAATATCTCCAGGTTTAGCTAATGGAACTGCCATATTCTTCGGAGTTCCGTGTATATCTACAAATTGTAATCTAACAAATTTCGTGCCGCAGCTTTCGATATTTCCAATAACCTTTCCTATTTTATCTTGCATAATATCTAATACCTCCATGAAATAAATGCCAAGATCTTTACACCGGAAAGATGTTTCCTTTTACTGGTATATAAATGTTTTGAAGTAAATTACAACTAACATTTAACCAAATCTTAAATTGATTTATATAAAATAACCCATTAACAACTTTTATGCGTAACTAATGATATTATAACAAAATATGGATGGTTCAGTAATTATAAAGTCCTAAGGATATCGAGGAAGTAATGATTGTGTTCTCTAAGCCTTGAAAAATCATATTCTCTATTTACTAAATAATAATATTGAAATAGAGTAGAGGATAAAATATAGGATATAATAATAAGGGGTGTTTTATATGAAATTGAAGAATATAGTACCTTTTTTATTATTGTGTATAATATATGCTCCTTTAGCTGTATTTGCTAATGGTGTGCATGATATTGATCCGATGACGCTTAAAGCGCCCCATGATGTTTTTGAAAAAACTATAGATTTCGATACATGCATCTGGACAATAGATTTCAGCATAGATCCCTACAATAGTTATCACTTTAATAGTGATTATTGGGATGAATTTATTACTTATGATCCTGGGACAGGCGATTGGGGTTGGCCCTATTTAAAGCCTAAAAAAGTGGGGAACACTACTCTTGTAAAAGGTAAGGAGGTACATTGGGTTAATATTGTAGAACATTTAAATTAACACTTTTTTTTTGAGTGTATCTACAATTTCCAGTAGTTGGGGGGTTATACTAATCTACATTATGTTCCCACTTTATATTTTTAAGGGAAACAACCCATAATTTTTAAGTTTTATTGTTCTATAGGATTTTAAAGCAGTTAATATAAAGTAATGCTCATCTTGAGTTGATATGCCATTAAACTTCCCATATTTTATATTAAAGCTTTATATTAATGGGGGTTGTAAAGTTATTGGGTGTTGATTTTTTCTATGTTTTTGTGTCCAGTTTTGCATTTTTTAGTTGTAGGTAGCTGAGTATTCCTTTGGTGGTTTTGTATTTGGTTTTGATTTGTTCGGGTTCTGTTTTTCTGTAGTAGTTTTCAGCTGAGTTAGATGTTCATGGTATTAATGGGTTTCTTGTGTAATGTGTGAGTTTTAAGTGTTTGATACTATTTTTTTGGGGTTATGGATTTTTGTAATAGTTTAGGTATGTCTTTGAATTTGGTTAATAGTTCTTCTAGTCTTTTAGTTACTGTTTTTTCGTTGTATGTTCTGAATATGTTCTTGATTTCGGTGAAATATAGACATAAACTTATTTTGTTGTATGAATTTTTTTTAGGGCTTCTGTTGACCTTGTGGGGACGATCTCTTCCACTAGTTGAATATTAGTTATAATATCCTATAATGTTAAACAGTATATTCTTATACAGTTAATTCACAAGTAATTTCATCATAACTACAATATTAGGAATAAACTGTGGCATTATTAGTTATATGAAATTCTGCACTGATACGCCAGTTTTTTTATTGGTGGGTATGATATGTGTGGCTAAAAGAATGTATTGAAGTTTTCTTTTGTTTTTCTAATTGATAGATATCCTGTTTTGATTAATTGTGCTGTTTTGTATTTAAAAACGTTTGCGTACATGTGTGGTTTTACAACATTATCTAAGGGGTTTTGTGAACTTTTTTCTACTTTTTTTTGCAGCGGTATCTTCGAAGATAAACTTTTTATAGCATGTATCTCCTAATATTGGATTTCTAACTCGCTATTATTGTTTAACAACTGTTTTTGAACCACATTTTGGACAGATAGGTTTGATCAATTCCAAATGATTATTTGAAAGCAAAATTAATTTATCATTCACATTTCGAAGGGGTTTTCTGCTGCTTAAACCTTTCAGCCAGGATTTTTTTCAACATCAACTTTTTTCCATTCCAAAATCACTTGGTTTAGACTATTTTTTAATAAACAATTAAATACTGTTCATTTTATATTTTTACTAATTTATGGACATTATAACCAGTATATGATACAAATAAAACAGGAAATTATTATAAAAAAAATAATTCTCTAACTATATTAAATCTCTTGGAATAAAAAAAAGAGATAGTAAAAAAGGTAATATATAAAAAGAAAATACAAACCCTTCATATTATACTATACAGTTTATTGCTCTAAAACTGGGATTAACTATAAAAACAACTCTTCTATAAATAATAATTTGATAATAGATGTTCAATATAACAAACAACTATTTAAAATAATTTAAGATTAATTTATAAGAAAAATTGGAACAAAGTTTTCATCTTTTAAATGTTCTAAATAATTCTCCACATATAATATATATACAATGAAGTTGTGGAAACCCTAAAAAAAAATTTGTAAAAATTAGAAGACTTAAAAAATTAATTAAGGATGCCTAAAAAAAATAAAATCATGACATCCTTTACATACTTTTATTTTATCCAATATACTTCATAATCCTGTTTTTTAGGATCTTTCAGAAGATCATACCAGCATTTAAATGCATCTATAAATATTACTGCCATGAGTACCATAATTATCAACGAAATAACAGCTAGTAGATGCAATCCTTTAGGTAAGAAGTTGGTAACTATGTTCAAATAACCTGCACTTAAAGTCACAGGTAACATAAACAAACCAGGACCAGCGGTAACCCAAGCATATTTAGCTCTACCCCTCCTTATCAGCATAGTTGTACCTATTATAAGTGCACATGTAGCTAATAATTGGTTACACATACCAAAAAGAGGCCATATTGTTGTTATATCCCAAGTGTATAGGAGATAACCCCATGAAAATGTGAAAACCAGACTAGTTAATATTATTTCCAATTTCTTATTTCTATCAGAATCACCTAAAGGATTTTTCTTGAACTTTTCTATAATTTCTTGCATTAAATATCTTCCAACCCTTGTACTAGTATCTACAGCTGTAAGAATGAAAACAGCTTAAAACATAATTGCAAAGTGATACCAGTATGCAATAAGATTTTCCATATAAGGTATTGAAGAAAATATATATGTCATACCCACAGCCAAAGAAACAGCTCCTCCAGTACGACCTGCCAATTGTTCCACTACAGATTGAGCAAGTTGAGGTAGATGAACAGGAGTCATACCGAAAGTAGTGTAAACTGCAGGAGCAGCGTTTATAGCAAAATAATCAGCAGGTAGAAGAACACATCCAGCTATTAAGGCCATTAATGCCACAAAACCCTCTGCCAACATAGCACCATAACCTATGAAAAGTATATCTCCCTCATTCTTTACCATCTTAGGAGTGGTTCCAGTTGCAATAATAACATGGAAACCTGAAATAGCACCACAAGCTATGGTAATAAATAAGAATGGGAAAAGTGCACCTGGAACAACAGGCCCACCACCATTAATAAATGGAAGTATAGCAGGCATTTGTAAAGTAGGATGGATTACAATAACACCTAAAGCCAGAGCAGCTATAGTTCCAAGCTTTAAATAACTTGAAAGATAACCTCTCGGAACTAAAAGTAACCATAATGGAAGTACAGATGCAAAAAATCCATATATAGGAATTAATAAAGAAATCTGACTTTTAGATAAATTTTAAAATGGCATTGCAGCAGGATATGCAGCAACAATCGGACCACTTAATATAGCAAATCCTAAAAGACCCACCCCTATAATACAACTTCCCTTATAATCTCCAGGACGCAGGTAACGCATATAAATTCCCATAATAATTGCTATTGGTATTGTAAATAATACAGTATATGTACTCCAAGGACTTTGGAACATTGCATTTACAACAGCAATAGATAACCCTGCAAGAGTTAACACAAGAATAAATAAAACTGTAATGGATGCTATAAAACCAGATCTTTCACCTAACAATTCTGTAGCAATTACTGAAATACTTTTACCTTTATGTCTTACAGATGCAAAAAGAATTACCATATCATGGACAGCACCAGCTAAAACCACACCAATTATTATCCATAATACACCAGGTAAATAACCAAACTGAGCTGCAATCACAGGACCAAGAAGAGGACTTGCTGCCGCTATAGCAGAAAGTGATGCCCAAAAAGAACATATTTATTAGTTGCCTGATAGTCAGTATTATCTTCTACTTCAATAGCAGGAGTTGCCTTTTCAGGATTTAATTTTAAAACTTTTTTTGCTATGAAAAGCCCATAATATCTATAGGCCAAAGCAAATACGCATAAAGCTATAATAACAATGACTAGAGAGTTCATATTAATTTCTCCTTCACCTTAAATCCTAAAACTAATAAAAAAAAAATTTTCTATATATAATAGTTAAAATATTTCTGAATAAGGACATTCTTATAAATCAATATAAATAAAATTTATGGATTAATTACTTTGAATATTCCTCTCTCTAATAATATGTAAGGATTTAATGTAATTTTTATCATATTTTTTTCATTTTCATATTTTTTAATTTATTTAATCCAAAATTATTTATATTAGTTATATTATTATAAAGTATATGTATAGTTCAATGAAAAAAATTTTATTAATATTGGGAATTATTAGTATTGGTTTAATCCTGGTATTTTTTATTTCAAACCAAGGACAAAAATTTAATTCTAAGGAACTGCAAAACCAAAACAATGAACAGACAGATATTCAGTGGAATTCAGATGTGAATGCCGCTATAACACAAGCTAAAAAGGTAAATAAAACAGTTTTAAGAGGTTATCCTGATCGGTCTCACAAGTTTAAAGATCTTGATACTCGTAAAAAAGATCTTGATACTCGTAAAAAAGATCTTGATACTCTTAAAAAAGATCTTGATACTCGTAAAAAAGATCTTGATACTCTTAAAGAAGATCTTGATACTCGTAAAAAAGATCTTGATACTCTTAAAGAAGATCTTGATATTTGTAAAAAAAATCTTGATATTAAAAAACGAGAAACAAACGATCCTGTTAACTGGTCAGATTTGAATGCCACTATAAAATACGCTAAAAAGATAAATAAAAAAATTTTAATAGAAGTTTATAGTACTCGGTGTCCTTCGTGTAGAGATCTTCACTATTGGACATTAAATAATAAAATTGTAAAAGAAAAACTTGATGATTACATCTTTTTGCCAATAAATGGACCTAAAAATCGTGAATTGGTAGATAGCTACAATATAGGTGGATATCCTACTTTAATGGTATTAGATACGGATGGAAATATTATTAAAGCACATTTAGGTTTTATGTATTCTACTAACTTTTTCAAATGGTTGAATTTTTCCAGTGGTTGGTCTACCAGTACTTGGTATTCCAATTGGATATGAATGTTTAAATAATGTTTATACTTTCTTTTTTTTATGGGATATTGTCTGCCTTTTCCCCGTGCATCCTTCCAATCATACCTATTTTTGTTGGAAATTCCCTTTTAAATAGAACAAGAGATGTACTAGCATTATAATTGGATTTTTCCTTATATTTACAATTATAATCCTATTAACAGTTATTTTCACAGCTGCAATAAATTATTATCTTAACTATTTCAAAATTTTTGCAGTTATATTAATAATTATTATAGGAATATTTTCATTGCAAATAAAAATATTTTCAATTACTCCCATACAATTCAAAATAAAAATGTGATGATTCAATCATTTCTATTTGGTTTCTTAACGAGTTTAGCATGGTCTCCATGTATCAGTCCCTACATAATGACTGTTATAGCACTCAGTGCTTCCACAGGAAACTGGATATTAAGCACAGTTAATATGATCATATATTATGCAGGATTTTCATTTATATTAGTTTTAATAACTGTTTTAGCTTCTAAAATTAAATTCGAAAAATTAATCAAACATACAGATTAAATAAGAATATTTTCAGGGATATTAATTATTATTGCAGGCTTTTATCTCTTAATGGGATATTTATAGGTAGTTTAAGATTTGTTTAAAACACACTATAAATAATAAATTGAGAGTTGAATTTATTAATATAACATATCCTCTTGTGATAAAGACATAAATCTATAACAAATTATTAGAATAAACAATCCCTTATCCCAATCAAATATATTAGACTACTATAAAAAAAAGATAAAATAATATATGTAGTGGTTTTCTAGATCCATGTGTTAATTTTAAGGATATGGTTTAATAGGATCTACTTCAATATTATTGGGCTTATTATTTTCTATCATATCTCTCCCATTTCCATAGATGGTAGCATAATTGTAGATTCCTCCACCTATTTTGGCTTTATTATAGGTTATTGTTGAATTAACTAAATCCAATACTGCTTGGTTCATATTTCCCTACCATTCAATATTCCTCCACCATCTTCTATGGCAGTGTTATTCTTGATTATGGATGTGTATATGAACATAGCTATGTTAGAGTAAATTCCTGCACCTCTTAGTGCTTTGTTGTTATTGATCACAACATTGTTCATGGTTATTCTATCGCCTATATTATAGATTCCTCCACAGTCAATTCCAGCTGTATTACCTGTTACTGTTGAGTTGGAAATATCTAAATACTCTGCGTTACGGATTCCTCCACCATTTTCTATTGCTGTGTTATTGGTGATTTTTACATTTTTTAAATCTAATAATCCCCTATTTTCAATACCTCCACCTACAACGTTCAGTTGTTTTTCCATTTTTTATAGTGAAACCGCTGATTGAAATTTTCCTGTTATTGTCTATGTATATACAATAGCTTTTTTGGGTTCCATCTATTATTGTATCTTTTTGGTTGTGTCCTATTATTTTAATATTTTTATTAATTTTTAAGTTCTCTTTGTAGGTTCCAGATTCTATTTTTATTGTATCGCCAGCTTTGGCGGTGTTTATTGCATTTTGGATTGTTTTTTTAGGTTTTTTTGGTGTTAATCCATCATTTTTATCATTTCCAGTGATATTAACATAAATCGTCTTAACTGTTGTAAGAGCATTGTTTGATATACTTTGAGAATTAATATCTAATGATTTATTATCAGTAGCTATGGAACTAAAATTATAAACTCCTGAAATAGTACTTACAATTATTAAGACAATTAGCAATGTTAAAAATCTTCTAAAATGTTTCATTTATAGAATCCCTCCAAACAAAATTATATTTTAAAAAATTTACATACAAAAATGATTTATTATATATTAAAATATAATACCATACTAAATTTTCGTATTGTAATATTATTTTTGGACTGTGTTATATTTCTATATAACGAAACACAAATATACTAGATATACAACTAATCAAAAAAACCCACCAAAAACCTATAAAAAAATCATCCAAATACTCAAAATAATAAAAAAAATAAAGAAGTGTAGTATTTATATAATACTAGTAATGCCGGCGCCTTTTAGATCCGTACTAAAACCCCAGACAGAATTATAAGTAATACGACCCAACTCATATCCTACTCTAATAGGGTCATCATTATCATGGTCGAAAGATAAATTTATTATCCATACATAGAATGGGTGGAATGCACGTGTAACTGTGGTATTTGAATGAACAATTGCATCATCCCCTATGACCCCGCCATATGCGTTGCGTATGGGATATGAGTCTGTAAATGTTATAGTCTGTCCAGAAAATACAGGTTCAAAGTATAATGGGGTCATTCCTGTATGTTGAATTTGATTTATGTTATTATATGTATTGGGATAGATTGTTTCTTGTCTTTTGTTTGTAATTGTGTAATTTACTGTTATATTTTCATTTATTTTAACGGTTCGAGGTAATTTAACTGTAACAATCACACCATTCTCTTCAACAGTTTTTCCTATCTCATCAGGAGATATTATATTAAATTCACCCCAAGAATCCTTTAAGGATGCAGTAGCCGTGTTTGGATATATTAAATATCCTAATAAAAACAGAGAACAGACTAATACTATTATTAAGGTTATTTTTTTCTTTTTTTCCATATTACTAATCACCCTATATATTATTAGGAAGGATAATCCCAATCAGCTGTTCCACCCTCAAAATAACGTCCACCAAAGTCTACATTCATAGCGGTGTCAAGATCGTACCATCTATCGCCAGGGTTGTAAACCTGTGCCCAACGTGGCCGTGTACTTTGAGGTATCTTGCTTTGCATCCCATGGCTCTTGCTAATCCCACTACAATTCTTGCTTGTTCAACACAGTTCCCATGCTTTGCATCATATGTTTGTTGAAATGAGTGAATAGTATTCCAATGAACCATGTCTCGTGTGGATTCTGTGCATCCCCAAGGGGCTAGTGGGTCTCGTGTGCCTGTGCAATGGAAATACATATGGCGAGGGCCATAACCATCGTTTAATTTCATCCAACTCCATATTCCCCAAGCTTTACTCTTAGCACTGGCTTTTTTCTTCCAGGGACTGAGTTTAATATGATTTTAGCAAGTTGACGCATTGTTTTATTATCCTGCCAGGAATAGGTTCCAATAGCATTTTTAGTACTTGTGCCTCTCCATAATGCGTTGACTAAATCTTCTTGGTGTCCTTCAAATCTTTCATGGGATTCATCCTTTTTAAGAGGCTGATCATTTACAGTATAACCGTTAATTAGGGTTGTATTTGTTGTGGGTTGATGTTTTACACATACAGTATTGCCTGTGAAAAGCGAATCAAAGGCCTTGGAAGTGCAAATATACCTATCATCCATATCCGCCAATATAACATTACCCTCATCATCATGACCAATATATATACGAAATGCAGGGTCATAACCTTTTATTTGTACAATATCTCCAGGTTGTAGGTTTTCTTGGGTTGTTTTAACCGCAACTGCAAATACTTTATGTGTATTAAAAAAATTAACAATATCACCCATACTATTATAATCTGCAGGGATAGCATTTTCTGAATTCACAGTCATATTTAGGAAAAACATATCCTCATACAAAATTTTAGAAGTACTGCTAAAAACACTTATATCCACAGTTTCATTCATGGACTCTTCAGGATCATCAACATCACAACAACCAGCACTTAAAAAACCCAAAGAACCCAAAACAAAAAAAGAGATCAAAACAAAAACAAGAAATTTCAAACTAAAACTTTTCCCAACATAAACAAACACCCTCCTTAAAACCACTACTACTAGTCTAACAATATAATTCCCTACTATATAATAATACCATAATAACTTTAACTAAAAAAAACATTATGCTAACAAATATTCTCTTTAAAAAGAACAATTTTAAGATGTTTTATTTTAATTCTGGATATATCTAGAAATTCCCAATTTTTCCCGGAAATTCCGGAAAAAAAACTAAATGTTGGAAGGTTAGGAACACATTTTATTAAAAAAAATATTTACTATTTTCTTTCCTTTATTGATAATCCACTTATCAGTATAAGTTTTATTCAAAAAAAGATAAGGGTTTTAATGGTTCTAGAGACATTAGATGTTTTGTTTTAGGTATTCTATTATGTGTTTTTCGTCATTTGTAAGGTTTTTTTCTTTTTAAAATGTTTTAGGATTGATTTGATGTTTTCTTTTGTTTTATCTTCGTTTAGGATCCTGTTACGTGCGTCTGCTATCTTAACCATATCTTTTTTTATAAAGACTAATGTTTCTTTTTCGTTTCCGGGATTACAATTACCTATACACTCAATTATTGCAGTATTTAGTTTTAAATCGCCTATATGGCCCATATAATATAGAGCTCCCCATAAAACTGGTTAAGTCTTTTATTTTGTCATGCATGGTATTATGTAATTCCATGGCAATATTTAAAGGAACAGATACTAAGGCATCTTTTGAGGCATTAAACACTTTCCAGGAGTCATTACTTCGTGTTAGGGTATTAATTAAATCTAATGTTTCACTATGAACTTTAAAATCCCTATCAATAAATAAAGTATAATATGCTTTGTAATAGAGTTGATCATATAGTTCTTTTAGCTTTTTTCCTGGAATATCACCTAATATATTATTATATTCTCTTTTAATTTGGTTTAAACTCTTATTTTCTTTCAAAATCATTTTCTATCATCTCTTTAAGGTTATCAATTTCCTTTTTTAAATCTTCAAGTTCTACATCCCTTTTTATTTGATTGTAAACACTGCAAATATAACCCATGGTTTTAAACCAGTTAATTCTTACAGTTTCCTTTTTTTCATTATTAACCCGGCCACTAATAGACTTTTCATGCAAAAAACCTATAGCTTCATTTAATTTACTCAATATAATTTCTCTATCATCATAAAGACTAATAGAGAGACTATCCTCTGTTTTATCTTTAACTGTCATATCTTATCAACTCCTTATCATACCTTTAAAAAAATTTTATAATGTCTCCAATCCATGAAAACAGCACTGCTTATCGCTTAAATCATGATCTAAATCAAACACAAAAAAGGGGGGAGGGGGATTTGCAGGTAGCAATATCCCTTACAAATCTTCAAAAACTAATAAAAAAATTCATTAAAGTCTTTATGCTCAACTAAAAAAAGATCACTAATAACATTCCAATAGCATTATTTTACTTACCTTTGGATTAAAAATTAAAAAAGAATATGTCATTATAAATTGTGTAATGTATAAATTTTTAGAAAAATATTTGAATTTCATACGTTGTTGACGTAAATTTTTTTATAAATTATAGGCTCTTTTTTCAAGAATTTCAAGCAATTCATGATCGCTCATTTCTAACTTAGCAGCGTGTTTCGCAAGGTTTTCAACATCTGCAGTATCTTCCAATTCTTTAACAAGACTATTAATCAATATATCCCTTTTTTTATCATTTTTATTAGTCATTGTTTGGTATTTTGTTTTTTCAAGTTTTTTAAATAATATTTGTATTTCTAGTTTAAGATCATGAATTTTTTTTCATTTTCATGAATTTTTCAATGAATTTTAACTTCATCAGCTCCGTCTATATTTAAAACAATGTCCAAAGAATCTTCCATTAACTTGGATAGATTATATCCATTCTCTTTAACAAGCACTGCCTTTTCTTTGTTTACCCATGTGGTTAAACGATATTTATTATCCTTCTCGTTTTGCCCTGTTTTTTCCATATTAGACACCTGAAAAAATAATTTATATATTATATTACGTAACGTATATACGTTACGTTACACTACACTTTTATATATTTATATATTTATATTCTCAAACAGTAATAACAAAGCAACTAAAAAATAATAAAAAAGTTATTTAGATGATGGGTTGTGAATGCTACCCCACACTTCATCATAGATTTCTTGAGCCTTATACCTTTCAACATTACACTTTGATTTAATTTCTTCAAGTATTTCATCACTTATTTGTCCTGGTAGTTTATTTCCATAGATCTTTATATTATTCTTAATTAAATTTTCAGCTATCCTTATGCAATTTCTTTCTCTTTTGGATTTTTCTCCCCTGATATCCCCTGCAGTTCCAGGGTTTAATCTTAAAGTTTTTAATGCCGCCCTATATATTTCTATTACTTCACTGGCATGATTTAAATCTGCATAATCATTTAACTCAGCCCTGGCCCTTGCAATGGTTAATCTTTTGATGGCCTCAAGGTCCCTTGGAGTAATCGGTTTGGCATCATTATCATCTTTAGCTGTTTCTCTTGTTTTAACATAAAACTCTCTGATTAGCTCTATGGCCCTATCACTAAGCACAGGTGAGCATGACTTACGTGCATAAGCAATATATTTTTTAAATAGTTCATGTTCAATAATTTCATTCTTATCATTTTTAGGACCCCTTAATATTTGATCTGCAAGGGCACGGTCAGCGTCAGGTTCAATCTTATCCTCAATGGCAAAAACAAGATCATATCTTGAAAGATTACTTTCGGGGATTTGAATTTGTTCTCTTACTGATTTGTATAGATCAAAACGGCCATATTTAGGGTTTGCAGCCCCAAGAACTGATGTTCTCGCTCTCATTGTTTGAACTATTCCTGCGGCGCTTTTTATTATGCTGCTGTTTATATGCTCCAAAGATATTTAAAAAAGGCAGGAGCAAATGCATTGTTTTTCATAATTATCTACACATTGAACTTTCAAAATTTTATTCACACTAAATATTACCTTTCCTGATAATTTCATAAAAATATAAGTGGAGAAAAAATATATTTTATTCAGTTAAGTCGAGATATACCAATGTTATAACAATTAAAAAATACACACAGATGAATGGGGGGATTATATACACTATGTCTCCTATAGTTGGTATAAATGGTACTAAGTAGAGGGTTAATAATGAAAATGCGAGTATTACTGCTTTTATTTTATTATTCCAGACGAGATTAACACTTTCTTTTATGGCGTGTATAGCAGTATTTTGGCCAATAACTATTGCTGGGACAACAAAAATGAAAAATAAACCCACAATCCATGACCCAAACAACTGAACATAACCTTCTTTTACAATATCTGGATTAACATATAAAAAATTCAAGATTATAGATGATATTACACCTAATATATTCATCAAAATAAACCAAAATAATATAAATACAACAAATACTAACATCACTTTTGATAAGTATTTTTTCCCTATTTCCCCTGTAGTTTTGAGAGTAGTTGGTTCTTTTAATAAAAACCTTTCCGTTATTCCTGCAACAGCTGCACATACAAAGCTAAAAGTTAAAAATAAAATAAACCAGACCAGTAAACTTAAAATAACTCCTAAAGTTGTTTGCTGATGCATATCATATGAAAGTAATAGAAAATATGGACAGAATAAGTTACAAGCCGCCAGTAAAATAGTCATAATAATTATTGGGGGATTTTCTTTAAACAAATAGAGTCCATTCTTGTAATAACCTAACATAACCATTATAAAACATCCTCCTAAACTCTTAAATAAATATTCAGGTTTGACTCATGTGTAGTTGATCGTATCTTATAATTTTATTGTTTTTTTCCTCTTATTATACTTTCACTCACTTATAAAAAAGAAGGATAGTAATAAATTACCATCATTTTTAAATTTTCATCCATGATCAATCTCCCTTACTTTATTCAAGTTGTATGTACATATTTTTATCTTTTTTGACATATGCAACATGCCACTTTCCTAATTCCTTGTAAATCATTTGTGCATCAGCACGCATCGAAGTAGGAGTGGGTTTATTTTTATGTATCACTATTGAAAATCTGTTAAATTGACTACTTGGATTATAATTTAGTACAGCACCGTTCGCAAGATTGAACCTTACGCTATCTCTTATATTAACAGGTACAGCTACGCCTTTATAGCCTACAGTCTCAAAATAAGCTACGTATACTCTAGCCAATGTGGAACCGCATCTATTTGCAACTGTAAATTTGTTCCATGCTGCACTAAGAAGTAACTGATTTTCATTGGCTATGATGGAACAACTATCTGTAGTAACGTTTGTAATAGAATAATGCAATTCCCGTGTTGGAGTATGAATAATAACTTTGACAGGTACATCTGAAGAAGAATCAACTAACTTTAATTCATAATCATCTTTATTAATTCCATTTTTTTGTAAATAATCTTGGAATTCTTGTGATAATGCCATTTTATCCATTTCATTACAAATATCATCTGTCTGCATATAATATTCTAAAATAGATGTATCAGAGTTTTGTATATCTTGGGAGACTATAATATTTTCATTATTTGCATTTACAGGCATAATAATAACAAATATTAATAGTAACATAGTATAATATATTTTTTATTAGCCATAATGGTATTTTTTATATTTTATTATATATATTTATCTCTTATTAATAATGGAATAAAAACTGTTAAAAATTAAAAACAACCTATTTTAGTCTTAAATATCTTTTAATGTTGAACAGCCATTAAATAACATAAACATCTATATAATCATTTAATTCGTTTCTTAACGTCATTAGTTGAGCCAATAGCAGGGGATTTATTTTAGGATCTGCTAAAAAAATAACATGCCCCAAATTTTTTTATTAATTCTGGAAAAAATCCAAAATTTTCCATTTTTTTCCAGAAATTTCCAGAATTAAAATGTGAATATGATATTTAATATCTAAATATTTCCAATTATAAACACCTTCCAACAGGTTCAAGATATAACATTCCATAATAACTTTACCCAAAAAAACATTATGCTAACAACATTCTCTTTAAAAAGATAGTTTTTTAGTTGTTTTATTTTTAATTCCGGATATTATCTAGAAATTCCCATTTTTTTCCGGAAATTCCGGAAAAAAACTAAATGTTGGAAGGTATATTGGAAGGTTAGGATTTACACTTTATTAAAAATATATACTAAAAAGTATTGATCACTATTCTTTTTATACTTGAAATGAGAGTAAATCACAAACTATTAATTATCTTTTTATTACTACAAAATAGTGGAAATTCTATTTCACTCCAAAAAAATGTAAAAAAAATGCAGTTTTCTACATAGAAATATATTATATTGTAGGATTTGATCTATACCTGTGTGGTTCATTTTATATAATCTATGATAGTAAATGGTTTAATATAACATGATGCTAACAAGTATTCCACACGATTCTATACTACGCTTATCACATACACCATAAACTTAGAACTAAGTTAGAAATACGAATAAAACATAATTCTTCAAAGAGTTAACCCAGGATAAGAAATAAAAAGGTTTGGCCCTGCCGCATTATTATTTAATTTTGCTGTATAATACTACATTTCCATTTGTTGAACAAGATTTTGTGTAGAGGTTTGTATATTAATTGTGCGAGAAATTAAATATGTGCATTCACTGAATGTACACCTTTATCCAACTTATAATCCATACTTAGAATTAGAACACTATAACTATAATAAATGTTTCTATAAGTATCCGATTCATACCCTCCCTCACGGAAGGGGACTTCTCAAACACATTCGTTAAAAAAATAGAAGAAAAATAATTATTTCATAACCAAAAATAATAAACCACTTATTAACACCCATAAAACATAGATAATAATAAGTATACTCGCAATATATGGGCCCTGTTTATATATTTCACGTAACAACTTTAAAACCTCCAATATTTTCCATTGGCAGTATTACGACACATATAAGCATGATGCCATGTTCCAAGTGGTACTTGCCATTTAACAGTGTCAAACCATTCACTCTTATCATATTTAAAAGATAAATTTACATGTGTATAATCCGGATCGGGATTATAATGTAAAACACCTCCAGCACTCAGATTCCATCGTGTAATACGATGCCATCCAACAGCAAAACCAGCAACTCTTACGAATAGATTAACACCAATATAATAAACTGTTCGCCCGCAACTATTATGGATTGTAAAACAGTTTGGTGAAGTACGTACCTCTTTTGCTGAATAACTTAACATATTTGATGAACTATTGATACTTTTTGAATTGCTTGCTTCATAATAATATTTCTTATTACCATCAACCAGTAATACACACTTACTTTGAGGTGTGGGTGTAATAATATTCAGATAATAATCATCAGGATTTATATTGTTATCTGATAAATATGTTAAAAATTCTGTTGTTGTTGCTATTCTATCAATTTCCATTTCAATATCTTCCCTGTTACATCATATGTTAGTATGGGTTTTACATTTACATCGTTTGTAACATAATATTGGTGTATCTCTGATGATGAGGCGGATGTTGGCCCTATTATCATTGTTAGACATAATATATTGCCAAAATACCATATTTCATATCTATAATTCCTCCTTTATCATGTCTTATGAAAAAGGAACATATATTATTTCGCTTATGTTTTCTTTTTTACTTATGGTGGCATATATTGTCGGTTTCCTTCTTCTAAGATTATATATAATACTGGTTGGGGTTCATGACGACTCATATTGTTTCTTTTGATTCCTTTTACTTTGTCAAAGTCTGAATAAAAAGAATATCCTAACGTAGTATTTCAGTTAAAAATATTTAATATATAGTTTTAACCATTTTCCATACTTTTTTTATTGTAAAAATTGAATATAAGTAATTATATGACATAATATTGTTTTAACACTCTGGCATTTTTGGCAGCTATTTTAAACTATTTTTGAGTTGTATTTTTTTTTAAAAAATAGAGAATATAATAATAGAAATAAGAATTAATTATATTCGTTGCCAAAAATGCCAGAGCTAATAACCAGTTATTATTTTATAAAACTCGTAATTAACCTTTATATCTTCATAGGCTAATATAGATTTCCTATTATTATATTTATCATATTCATGCTCGGTGATTTGTCTAAATCCTGAGTGATCCATGGCTTTTTTTATTTGTTGTGCTGATGGTTTCAAATGTTCTTTACTGATTTTTTTATGCCCAAATGCACCATCTTTTGATGTAATGATTCACATTAGCTACAGGTATATTGTTACCAGTATTGAAGTCTTCTATGAATAATGCATTTATGGCCTGTTTTAGTGGGTAGCTTTTAAATTCGTGTTCTAATTTCATTTTTGTTTCTTGTTCATCGGTTAATAGAGGTTCATGCATTTTTTCCCAGTATATGGTTATTGCTTTGTGGACTATCCATTCTAGGTCTTCGTCATATTTTCCCATTTGTATGTCGTTTTGGAATCCTTCATCTCGGTTCTTTTTGGGTATTACATTGGATGCGTGGATTAGCAATAGTCGTGTTTCCCATCCTTCTCCTAGTACTGGTGGTAGGGTGTTTCCATTTGCAAATAGTCGTGGTATTTGTGGGTTTGTTACTGTGATGCTTCTATTTATTCCTTTAAGTTCTACTTCAAATCCATTAGCTGTTATTACTGTGTTTAAAAATCCAATAGATTTTAGCATTCCGTTATTAATGTCGTCATCGATATTTATGTCCTTATCAATCATAGGATAGAGGGTGAACCTTTCATTTGTGTTAATGTCGCTTGTTGTTAATGTGCTGTAATTGAAGATTCTTTTTAATATTTCAGTTAATGTGGATTTACCACTTTTTGAGGGTCCTGTAACTATGTTTATCTTCCCTATTCTGTTGTATCCCATGAAAGCATGTCCAACTGCCCGTAGCCATAAATTTTTATCATTTTTTCCCGGTAGGATTTGATCTATGGATTCTTTGATTTTCTTTCCATTTGCTTCTGGGTTCCAGCGAAAAGGTAGTGATAATTTAGGTATTTTGTTAAATTTTGTCTTATTTTCTTTAAATTCTTGTGTATTGGTGTTTAATATGCCATTGGTGAATTCTATTAGATTGTAATCTTTTTCAACGGGGTTAGTGATGAATTTAAGCATATTTTCACATGTTGTAGAGGATATTTGATTTACTCCTAGTTCATCATTCAAGAAGTTTATTATTCTATTTTCGTTAATTTCTTCAAAAGAACCGCTCTCTAATAGTTCATAATATTTTATAGTGTTAGGGTTTCTGAATAGTTCCATCCCATAGTTGCAGAAGTCGGCTATTAGTTTAATGCTTGGTTGTTTGTGCTTTGCTAATTTTCTTACTATCTGCATTTTAATATCATCAGTATAGTTTTTTGTTAAATTTAGTAATTTTTCCTGAGCATCTTTAGGTATATACTTTTTTAATACATTCCACCCTACTATATCATCTCCTTCTTTGTTAAATGTGAGTTCTACATTATTAATTCTATTTTCGTACTCTTCGTCATCTTTAAACACTCCTTGAACTATCTTTAACACTTGCTCTTTTTCGTAACCTTGTTTTTTTAGATATCCTGCTATCCCACAACTGTAAAATTGTCTTGAGGGAACTGATGTTGTATTGGCAAATGGTTTTAAAATGTTGATAATTTCTTCTATGTGTTTTGTGGTTTCGTTTTTAATATGTCCGGATGATTCTAAATCATCTAAGAGCATTTTGAGGATTTGGTCGGCGTCATCTACTATTAATATGTTTTCATTGGATTCTACCAGTTTTGTGTAGTGTTCTTTGGATTTTCCTTCATTATTCCATCTAAAATTAGTAATTATATATTTTCCTCTACCTTTACCTGTATTGGCTTGGTAGTCAATATTAACGGGTGGTTGTTTTGCTTCTGGTTTCTTTTTCGATAATAGGTATATATGTAGTCCGCCATTTGGTGTTACTTTACAATGTGTGCGCTCTATTAGTGACATGCTGTGTGATTTAAGAACTTTCATGGGTATGTCGTTCTCTTTTCCATGGTCATCTAAATCTATACATACAAAAGTGCAGCTCTAATGAGGATGTAATCACATATAATTGCGCTCCCATAGTCTGGATCATTTATTCCTTTCCATCCTGTAGGAAATTGGTCCCATTTTGCAAATGACTTTTTATTTCTATCAGTGCATCTATTATTCTTTATATCTTCTTTGTAAGAATCTTTAACTTGTTTTTGGCCCGCTATCGCTACTATTCTATTATCTTCTTCAGCTGATTTGTAAAGATTTGATAACTGTAAATAATTAAATGATTTACCATTGTGTTCAATGGTTAAAAATATATTAGTAGACCCATTAACTTTACCTATGGAGTCCCCCTTATCTCCATTTTTACCCGCTTCCATCAGATCATCTCTTTTTCTTCTAAATAGATGTCACAGGATTTTTCTAAGTCTTCTTTTTGATTGAAATTGAAATCTAAAAAAATCAGTTATGGCACATCTAACAAAATCTGTATTGGATAATCGCAGGCTATATTTTTCAAAAATTAGCGATTTGATTTTGTCAAGCTTTAAAAAATATTCTTTAGGTATATAAACTGTTGTTGCTATCAGCTCATTATTTGCAGACTTATTCTGTTTCAATAACATTCACCTCTTTTTTTATAGTAGCTTTTTTTAAAAAGGTGTCCTGAGAAAAATAAAATCTCATTTAAATATTGAATTCACCACAAAAAAACAAACATATAACATATCCTTTTCTAAAAAAGTTCAAAGTGATACATATATATACGTAAAAAAACAAAAATCATTCTAACTTGGTATATGGTTTTATTTTTGTTTTTTTGGTGGTAATATAATGAGAGATCCTACCCCCTCATTTACACCATTTTAAAAAGCTACTAATATTGTTTATTTTTTTTAATTTATAAATCTTTCTATTAACAAAATTGAGTAGGTTGCTCTTATTATACAAAAAAAGGATTATGGATTTTTTTTTAATATATTATTTTTTAAACTGCGTTTAGATCATTACCTAACTTCTTTATCCTTTCATACATTTTTTTAGCTTTTTGCTCTTTTATATGCTTTTTATATGCTTTTATGTTTTCTCCTAGGCTTGTGTTTTGGTGGGGTGTGTATGTTTTGATGTGTTGAAAGTTTTCTTCATAATTTGTTTTGTTTTCTAGTATTAAAAAAAACTTTAACACCTCGTCAATTGAAAAATGAGATGAATTATCTTCTAATTTGGTTTCTCTATCAATAGACAGTTTAGGATCTCTTGTTAAGTTCATTTGGATGTTTTTTAGGTTGGGTTTAAGGTATACTAGGGCGGCTGATGTTTTGCTTTTTGGATTTATTTTAACAGTTTTTACTAATCCTCTCCATTCTAACCCATTTTCTTTTCCAATTCCCCTTCCCTTAATCCAATTTACAAGCTGATCCCGGGATATGTTCAACCATTTTGCAAGATCTGCATAAGTGTTTAAAAAAGTCCCAGTATCGCTGCTTATACCTTTTTTATATAAATCTGTGTAGTACTCATGCAAATCAGCAGAATAGGGTTTTAAATGTAATAAGAGCTTTTTTTGCTTTTCATTCAAATCCAACGCTTTCATAAGTTCTTCTCCTCTAAACATTGAGTTTATGATCCTTTTATCATTTTTTGTGGATAGTATTATGTTCTCTATTTTTTTGATGGTAAAATGTAAGTGCTTTAGTCAATTCAGTTAATAAAATTGCATTATGGTAGTTTTTGATATTATACAAAACTTCATTCTCGAAGGGAATATCCCAATAATTTAATACCTTAATTGGTTTCTCTATTAGTTTTTCGAAGATAGTATTAGCAACTAAATAAGAATGCTGTACTTTTGTATTATTGATATCCCATCCTAGGACATGGCTTATCTTAACATCATGATTCACATTATTTTTATGGTCTAAATCTTCGGTCACATAATTCAAGAATATTGGAGTTTTAATTTTTATATTGTTTTCTTCGTTGAATATGCAAAAAAACAAGTTTTTACCGGGTAATTCAAGTTCAAAACCTTTAGATTCAATAAATATCTTGTTTTGCGTTTCATTATCCAATAAAACATTTAACATTGAAATGGTGGCTTCTGTAGGGTTTATATTATCTAATATGAATATATTATAATCTTTATTCAAGGAATTGTGTTTATAATAAAGATATTCTGGAGTTATGTTGTTTATTTCATGTATGTATCTTTCTGGCACTATCTTGAGGGTGTTTTGTAGTAGGTTTGTTTTCCCGCTCCCTATCCCTCCCTTAATCTGTTGATGTATGGGTGTGCCATTATCTAAAAATAAAGATCCTATAGATAATAATATTAGTTCAATTGCTTTCTCATCACCCTCATGTAATTGTGATATGGTTTTTTTTAAATATGTTACATGTTTTCCTTCGTTCAGTATTTCAAAGGCTTCTTTTTGTATATGTTTTGGGTAGTCTTCAAGGCAGGTGTATTTTTGTTTTTTAATTTTTCCCATTCCTTTATTGTTTTTTTTGTAGGTATTCGTGTATGGCTTGTCTTATATGAAAAGATATGGGGTTTTCTCCGGTTTGTTTTGCGTGGTTCCTTAGTTCTTTTAATTGTGTTGTGGATATTTTTAATGATATTTGCTTTAGTTTTGTTTTCTTTATTTGTGTCATCTTTTATCACCGTATATTTTTTGTATGTTTGATGTATATGTAAAGCATATATTATAACTATTTATTTAATATTTATTGAACTGTGTTATATTTATATATATCGAACTTTCCTTTGTTAGGAGAGAATTGGAAAGTGTAAATTGAACTATTTATCTAGAACAGATTGGAAAAGTTGTATCATGTCAATAGGAAAATTTGAATGAAATTAAAATAAGTGAACACTTTTATTATATAAATTGGATGGAATTTGGATATAATCTTAAAAGCATAATATTAGCGTACTAGGCGTAATTTCTGCATTAGATTGTAAATATTTAATATAGATGTTTTAACTTAAAATAATATCTTCTTTATAAAACTTTCAGAGACAACCCTGCTCATATGATGAAACAACCACTTAAATACAGAAAAAGAAAAAAATAAATTTTTTAAGATTTCAAGACAATTATTATGTTAAGTCTATGTATACTAGTGTTATGAGTATTGTAATATAGATACTAAGAACAGGACCTATTATACTACTTAACATTGATCCTATTGATTGTATAAATCCTATTGCATTACTTAACATTAAAGCAACTAAGAGAATTATTATTATTGTTTTATTGTTAAATGCTAGTTGCATGCTTTGCTTTATAGATGCAAACACACCTTTTTCTCCAACTACAATTGCTTGTTCTGTAAAAATTGTTAAAAATCCTAACACAAATAAACTTAATATTAAACTACCCATAACTAAAAGTTCTTCGTTTATATTAAATTTTAACAGAATTATAAGGGCCATTACTATTATACCTATAATTAGTAGTAATAACAATAAAGCAACCATAATTATGGCTGTTAATATTAACATTTTCAGAAAATATTTTACACCTATTTCCCATCCAGTTTTAAGAGTTACACTCTCATTTAACAATAATTTTTGGATCATACCAATAATAGCTGTATAAATAAAAATACTAACTAAAATTAATATAATAAAAGAAATTATCCCCACATACCATAAAGGTGAAGAAACATCCATATTTGGTGTTAAAACATTAAAAATTCCCTCTAATACTATATTCAAAGCTGTTATTATAAGCGCTAAAATAATTATAGCAGGATTTTCTTTAAACAAAATAAAACTTTTACTAAAATAATCTAACATATAATAAAACCTCCTCTTTATTACCATATTCTAAACTACAAGTATATATAATTTATTATAAATTAATATTTCACACATAATAAAAAAAATAAATAAAAATCTATATTATTACATAATATCTCCCAAAAAAAATAAAAATATGATATTATAATCATTCTAATTTAATCTTAAAAAAATAAATAAATTTTATTATTTTATTTATAATATCTTTTGAAGGATTAACTAAAACTTTACTATTGAAAATGGGTTTTTTTTCATTAAATCAAAAACTAAAATATCCGGAGCAGTTATCACAGTTCCTCTTTTAATTAACATTTTAATAACCTCAAATGACTGGATACAACCAACAATATTAGGTATGGGACCAATTACAGGAGGAACAGATCTTGTGATTTTTTTCAGTTTATTTAAAACTTCTGGATTTAGATCTTTTCCATAAGATGGTAATTTGAAAGTTTCTTCATAAGTAGGTGTTTTTTTGGTAAAAGTAGTAATTTGGCCCATAGTACCATGGATAGCACCATGAACAAAAGGTATATCTAATTCTAATGCACATCTAGATGTTATTATTCTCGATTCAAGATTGTCTAGTGCATCAACAATAATCTTACTATCTTTTAGGATTCTTCTAACATTATCTTTATTTAATTCAATGTTAAATGTTTCAACATTAACCAAGGGGTTTATTGAATGGATCTTTTCCTTTGTAACCTCTGTTTTTTCTCTGCCCACACTATCTAAACTGCTCATAAGCTGTCTGTTAATATTAGTAATATCAAATTTATCTTTATCCACTATTTTAATATGAGACACACCCATCCGGGTTAACATTTCAATTGCAGCCCCACCAATACCTCCACATCCAATAACTGCTATTGTAGAATTTTTAAGATTTGACTGTTCTTTTTTATTTAGAATTTCCTTTTGGCGATTAATCATTTCCCAATATATTTTTTCATCATAATTTCCTGACATTTTACACCTTCTAAAGAAAAACTATTTATAATAATCTCTGATTTGAATTTGTATAATCTATATTATTTAAATATAAATCATTAACCTAAAAAAAATATATTTTTATATTTTTTTAAGAAAAGACTTGGAAAAAATTAGATAATATTAAAAAAAAGAGAATGATACATTTGTATCTGGAATATTATTGGAGGCCTTGGATTTATATAGAGTGCCGGGGGCGGGATTCGAACCCGCGGCCTCACGGTATCCCAGGAAAAAGTCAGAGCACTTGCTTAATACCCTATGAGCCGTGCGCTCTAACCAGCTGAGCCACCCCGGCATGGCTTATATGGTGTTAGATATCATCTCACTTAAACTTTTCTATAATTGAATATAATTTTTATAAATTTTATTAAAATAATATAATATATTATTTACAATATTAGAAGATCTTAAAACATACACATAGACTTATAATATTTAAAAATATTATAA
>JAQVTJ010000152.1 GCA_028700095.1 Methanobacterium sp.
TAACGTGTTAAAAATATATTTTATATTATAAATATTTCCAAAAAAAAATGTTTATTGATAAATTTATTATTTAAAAAAATGTTTATTACATAATATGTTAAGTGATGTTTAAATTTTAAAAAAAGGCTATAATAATATTGTTGTAGGGAAATTTTAAAAAAAATAAAATAAAAAGAAATATCTTTTTTTTTGAATAAAATATAAAATATTCTTTTTTTTTAAATCTTTAAAAAAAAAGAAAAGAATTATCCAAAGAGAGCGCCGAGACCTGCTGCAGCTTCTTCTTCTTTTTCTTCTTCCTCTACTTCTTCTTCTTCTTCTTCAGCTGCTGCAGGTGCTGCTGCGGGTGCTGCTGCTGCGGGTGCTGCTACTGCAGTTTTTTCTATAGCGTCTTCAATGTCAACATCTTCTAGAGCTGCGATTAATGCTTTAACTCTTGCTTCGTCAACTTCTGAGCCTGCTGCTTCTAAAACTTTCTTCACATTTTCTTCGTTAATTTCCTGACCTGTTGTGTGCAATAACATTGCTGCGTATATATACTCCATTATAATCACCTCAAAGTTTAAATTTTACTCAAATTTTTTATTAAATTAATTAAATCAGCCAAAGAGAGCGCCAAGACCTGCTGCTGCATCTCCTTCCTCTTCTTCATCTTCTTCTTCATCTTCTGGTTCATTATCTTCTTTGGTTTCAACCTTAGTTGCGTTTGAACTCAGTTTATCACGAATCTCGTCGTCTACCGCATTTTCATCCTTGGATGATACTTCAGCTGCAACAGATAACATCTGTGCATATGCTCTTGCAAGTAGTATATCCCTTGTTTTTGAATTTAATATCTCTGCATTTAAAGCAAGGTTTAACGACTTTGTAGCAGCTTTCTGGAGTAATACTGGTACTGATTCTTTGTTGAATATCATTGCTTCTACTGCAAGGTTTAATCCCTGAGTAAATGCTTTTTGAATATTTGCTAAGGTTTTTTCCTCATCAATAGTTAAAACATCAGAGGTATAAACAGTTTGATCCTCATAAACTGCACGAAGATCAATTCCAACTTCTAATGGGAAAATTTCAAGCCTTGTAAGTATACTTGCAACATCCCTTGGAATAGGTTCTCCAGCTGCTACTATGGTTTTATCACTGGTTATAACTATTTTTCCTTTCTCTATTTTTGCAGGAATACCACTTTTTTGAAGCTCACCAAGTATAGGGCCAGGTTTAAATGCTGTATCTCCCTTAGGAACAACAATATCCGCAGGTGCTATACTTCCTGCTTTAGCAGGAGCTGGTGTTTTACTACTTTCAAGAATCTTGTAAAGTTTAAATGGATTCATGTTTGTAAAAATCAAAGCAGGCTGCCCATCCATATGCTTTTCAAGCGTAGTTATATTCTCTTTATCAGAACTGTTTAATGCAAGGCTCATAAGAGTTTTCCTTGACATCTTAAGTATTGCACTGTCTTTAAGAGATCTACGCATTTTCTGTAGCTGAGGGGCTGGTATATCTAAAAGATTAGCCATACCCACTACTTCATGGCTTTCAATTAGTTTCTTGAGGCTTGCTACTTCATCTTTCTTCCATTCAGCAACATGAGGCATCTATATCACCCTCGCTACTGGACCCATGGTTGTCTTTACATACATGGATTTTATTTGGCTTCTGCCTTTCTCAAGTTTTCTGTCCAATATATCAAGAACTGCTTCAATATTATCTACTATTAACTCATCTTCCATATCTTGAGTGCCAACAATGGCTTGGACAACTGGTTGGTCCTTTATTCTAACTTTTGCTGTGTTTTTAAGTCTCTCTATCAATGGTTCAGGTTTAGCTGAGGCTGGAACTGGCTTTGGCATCTTTTTCCTTGGTCCTAAAACAGGTCCTAGGAAACGTCCCACTAGGGGCATGAGATCTGCTTGTGCAACGAAAAAGTCATGTTTATTTGCAACCTTTTTAGCTGCTTTCCTGTCTTTTCCAAAGGCTTCTAAATCTTCTTTGGTTATAACAAGATCTACATTTGCATTTTTCGCTTGAAGAGCCAGTTCTCCTTCGGCTATAAAGACAATTGAAACGTCTTTACCACGGCCATTTGGGAGAAACACTTCTTCTTCTATACGGTTTTCAGGCTTTTTCACGTCTAAATCTTTGATGCTTATAATAACATCAACAGATTGTGTGAAGTTTCTCGGCTTTGAATCTGCTTTAGCCTTCTTCACCGCTTCCAATATCTCTTGTTTCATCTAATTCCTCCATGAACTTTTTATATATTAAAAGTTCACACGAATTATATCTTTCTTTGTACTCTATGTTCAATGATATGATTTTAGGCCATATCTATGAATTTGAATTTTGTGAAATACTATTAAATATCTTTTATTTGAGGGGTTTTTTTATAATAATTGATAAATTATTTTTACATAAAAATATGGATCTTAATTTATTTAATTCTATTTAATAAAACTTTGAAAAATGAAATAAATCTAGGTAAAATCTACTTAAACAAGTGTTTCATCGTAGATTCCCTGGTCTATCTCTTTTTGCACATCTCTTGGATCTTTTCCTTCAACAGTTATTCCCATACTTACGCATGTTCCAATAACTTCTTTTGCAGCATTTTTATAGTCATTTGATAGTAATGCATCAAATTTCATACGTGCAATTTTCAATGCCTGTTCAACCTTAAGATCAGCAATTTTATCAAGTCCAGGATCTTGTGATCCTTTATCTAATTTAAGCTCATCAATAATCAATGCAGTGGTTGGTGGTGTACCTACTCCCACTTCAAATTCTTTGGTTCCTATATCTACTGCTATTTTAACTGGTACTTTCATACCTTCGAAATCAGCTGTTTTTTTGTTGATCTCTTCCACTACTT
>JAQVTJ010000048.1 GCA_028700095.1 Methanobacterium sp.
ATGATCTATTTTAATATAACAAGACGTAAAAAAAAATGTGAGATAAGATTTTCCGTAGGGCGACTTGTGGGATGATGTAAAATCCTGCAGTTGTTTATTTTTAAATAATCTCTCACTTCAAAAAAAGAATTCCCCACTAGATGGGTGGAAGTTGTAGGGTTGTATATTGGGCTTTTTCCAAGTTGAGTGGTCTGATTATCTTACCTAAAAAAATTTTGTTGTGAAAATATTTAAAAAATGGGGTGAAAAAAAATGTGGATAACAAAATATAGATTGTGTTCATTTTAATTAAATGAACACCCAAAAAAAACCTTGGATCTGTAAACGCCACATATATTGGATCTAAAAAAAATAGTAAACCTGAATATAATGGATAATATCTAATGGAAGGTGATAGCATGAACATGTTAAAGAGATATTTAATTTCTGGATAAATGTTATAAGCTTCGAAAACTTTCAAATATCAAGAAGATGTAATCCATGATATAAAAAAGCTCCATATTTAGTTCATACAAAAGATCCCATTACATAATATTATATTGGATAGCAAAAAATACAATAATCCTATTATATAATACTAAAAAAAAATGCAAACTTTAGGAATTATAAGCCTTATCATATGGTTATTGGAAGTTTAATTTTTTTTAGAAACATCCAATAACTGTATCAATTTTTCTTTTTTAAAATATGTTGTTTTAAATTCAGATATTATAATAAACACAAAACATTAATTTATACATTCCCTCGGGACTAGATTTTGAAATCAATACCATTAACCATAATATGTTTCTATAGAAAGTATATTTTTTTTAAATTTTTAGAAATGGAAAAAAATTAAAGTAACACCTCAATCTTTGTGTCTTCAAATTCTAAAAAACTTGTTTTATAAAAGATGTTTTATAAAAAAAATTAACATATTAACAAGAAGTTGTTTGGAAAATATCTATAACATAAACATTTAGATAGTAAATAACATAATCTATTACATATTAACAAAAAACACTGCATATATAATGTTTAATACAAAACCCATATAAATAATATCATTAAATGTAGATAATTTATCCTATTATAATATATCTGTTAAATAAGTATAAATTAAATTAGCAATATTTATTTTAATAATAATATATTTTTATTATTATAAGATTAAAAATTATGAAAATAACATTTATACCAAATATATTTCATGGTGTCTAAAATGAACTTAGATAAAACTGTATCCTCAATTTTAATAGTTATACTTGTTGCTGCGTTTATAGCAACAGTTTATATAATTGTAAATCCTAGTTCAGGGGATAAATTTACTGAACTATATATTTTAGGAAAAGATAATAAGGCAGGGAATTATCCAACCAATCTTAGTACATATGAAACTGGAAATATAACTATTGGAATTGTAAATCATGAACAATCCATAATAACCTATAATTTGGTAGGTATATTAAATGGTAAAACTATTTCCAACCAGAATATTACACTTTCTAAAGATGAAACTAAACAATTAAATTCCATATTTCAACCCACCCAAATAGGTAATAACCAAATATTAGAATATAAACTCTATAAACTACCTGATAATGTTAATGTATATCGTTCAGTTTTCATACACCTACATGTTAAATGAATACAATAAAAAAAAATCATATAATAATATGATGGATATAAAACTATTTAATTATAAGGAATAGATTTAGATGAAAAATAAAAAGATAATTGTTACAGGTGGTCTGGGATTTATTGGATCTCATTTAATTGAAAGCCTATATGAAAATAATAATACTGTTATAATAGATGACCAGTCAACTGGACATATTCAGAATATTAAGGACTTTAATTCTTCAAAAATAGATATAAATCTAGATGATATTACACAGATAAATCTTGAAAATATTTTTGAAGGTGCAGATTATATATTTCATATGGCTGCAATGACCAGTGTTACACAAAGTGTAATAGATCCCATTAGATGTAATGATATTAATATCACAGGAACATTAAAGGTTCTTGAAGCTGCAAGAAAATGTGAAGTTAAAAAAGTAATATTCTCATCTTCTGCTGCTGTATATGGAGAAACTGAATCCCTTCCAATTAATGAAAATATTCCATTTAATCCATTATCCCCATATGCTGTGTCAAAGATCACAGGAGAATTATATTGTGATATATATTCTGAGATATATGGACTTCCTACTGTTTCTCTTCGATATTTCAATGTATTTGGACCAAGACAGGATCCTAGATCAGATTATGCTTCTGTTATTCCAATTTTTGTTGATAAAATATTTAAAAATGAAACTCCTGTTATATATGGTGATGGAGAACAAACACGAGATTTTGTACATGTAAAAAAGGTTGTTGAAGCCAATATTCTATCTGCAAAATCCCATAAAACAGGTGTGTTCAATATAGGTCAAGGTAAAAATATACCAATTAATCAACTTCTTAAAATAGTTCAAAATGTTATTGGTAAAGATATTAAATCTAGATATGAAGAGTTACGTGCTGGTGAAATTAAACATTCCTTAGCTGATATATCAAAGGCTATAGCAATAGGTTATATACCTAAAAATGGTTTTAGAGAAGAATTAGAAGAAACAATAGAATGGTTTAAAAGTAAAAAATCAGAATCTTAAATAATTATCTACCTAAATTAAATATTAAAAATCTTTGATAATATAATGGTAGAAGATCCAATACAATTCTTTACCATGTAAATATTTTCCATAATTTATAGTAAATAGATTATTTTAAATTTAAATATAAACAGGAATTAATAAAAATTAACACTACACCACTATATCAATATAAATCTAATAGGAATGTCCATTCATGAGCACAGTACAAAGATTAGCTAAAAATATAGGAATTTTAACAGCAGCGCAGATAATAACCTATATATTAGGATTTTATATTACTCTGCTTACAGCTCGGTACTTAGGAGTTGAAGGATTAGGTATTATAGCAGCAGCACTGGCATTAACCAGTATTCTAGGAGCATTTGGTGATCTTGGTTTAAGTACTTTGTTGGTAAGGGAAGTTTCACGTGATAATTCATTGTTAAATAAATATCTATCTAATATTTTAGTCTTAAAAATATTATTAATACTCTTAGTTGTGGGATTGACATTTATAGCAGTATTTCTAAAAGAATATGATCAAATTAAAACAACTGTGATTTATATAATAATATTTTCAGTGATAATAGGAGGGTTTACAGGTGTTTTAAATGCTGTTTTCCAATCCCATCAGAAAATGGAATATCTCTCCATAGGCATTATATTAAATAGTGTTTTAATGTTAATAGGAACATTTCTTTGTATATTTTATGGGTTAAATATTGTTTATTTTGCTATTTTATATGTAATTTCTAATGTTTTAGTATTTCTTTATACATTAATTATTTATGTATGGCATTTTTCAGCGCCTAAATTCGAATTTGATCTGATTTTCAGTAAAAAACTTATTTTATTGGCTTTACCATTATCACTAGCATCAATATTTGCTTTAATAGCATTTAAGATTGATATTTATATGCTTGATGCAATAATGGGTAGTATATCTGCCGGATATTATAGTGCAAGCTATAATTTATTGCAAGTTTTCATTTTTTTGCCTATTATATATACAACAGCAATATTTCCAGTTTTCTCAAGCTTCCATGTTTCTTCCATGGATTCTTTAAAATATTCCTACCATAAATCATTTAAATATTTAATGATACTTTCCCTTCCAATATCAGTTGGTACAACAATTTTAGCCAACCAAATAATAATACTGGTTTATAAAAACACTTTTGAACCTTCTATATATGTATTACAAATTTTAATATGGGCAATTCCATTCCTATTCCTAAATTATATATTAAGCACAATCTTAACTGCAATGGATAAACAGAATTTACTTCTTAAAATAACATTTATATCAATGATATTCAATATTTTATTAAACCTTTTAATAATACCAACTTTTAATTATTTAGGTGCGGCTTTAGTAACTATTTTAACTGAGTTTTTAGTGTTCGGTATAATGTTTTACATTATAAATAAAATATTTTTTATAATACATTTAAGGGATAGTATTATGAAACCAATAATAGCAAGTATTATTATGGGAGTATTCTTAATCCTAGTAAAGTCAAATCTTTTTATAATGATTTTATTGGGAGCAATAGTTTATTTCATAGTATTATTTGCATTAAAAACATTTGATGCTGATGATTTTGATATTATAAAATTAATTTTAAATAGATAAAACTCTTTTAAGGTAAAAATAATGGAATATTAATAGTTTTAATATATTATTAAGCTATTATTTTCTTTACATTTCTAGAACCGATAATTTTAAATATTTTACCTAATAATATATAATTCGATTCTTCTTTATTGTAATTTAGATGATACTTCAGTTTTATCTTTAAATAAATATAATTAACTATTAATATTTAAATTTAAGAGTTCAAAAGGCTGATTATATCCTTAAAATATTATATAAACGGTATTATTAAAATTGTAAGATATTTATAATGCCAAAGAATATAAAAAAAGTAAAATAAAATTTCGAAAGAATATAATCTAAGATTATATATGATTTATATTTTAAAATTAGTTATTAGGACTTAATAATTAATAAATTAATTTAACAATTATATTGAGATGAGAATATGCATCCCAAAGTTACTGTGATCATTTTAAACTGGAATGGCTGGAAAGATACATTAGAGTGTCTTGAATCATTATATCAAAACAATTACCCAAACTATGATGTTATTATAGTGGATAATAATTCTGAGGATAATTCTGTACAAAAAATAAAAGAATATTGTAATGGGCAAATAATAGTGGAATCAAAATTTTTCCATTATCAAACACAGAACAAACCAATTGAAATAATGGAATACATAGAAAAAAATGGTAATATCCAACCAAAAACCTTTATGAATAATAAAAAATGCCCGACATCAGCCCTACATAACCTCATATTAATAAATACTGAAAAAAATCATGGCTTTGCAGGTGGAAATAATATAGCCATAACATATGCTAATAATTTTCTAAATTCAGATTATATACTCCTCTTGAATAATGACACAGTGCAAGATAAAGAATTCCTAGTTGAACTAGTCCATACAGCAGAAAGTAATAAAAAAATTGGTTTTGTTGGTGCAAAAACCTATTTTTATAACCCAAAAAATGTTATTCAAGTCGCAGGTGGGGCAGATATTAATTTAAAATATATTATCACTTTAGAAAAAGGTTTAAACCATATTGATGATGGTAGTTATGATAAAAACCTTGAATTAGATTATATAGGTGGTTCATGTCTACTTTGTAGAATGGAAATGCTCGAAAAAATAGGTTTAATGGACACTAAATATTTTATGTACTGGGAAGATGCAGATTGGGGTTTTAGAGGAAACAAATTTGGTTATAAATCTATTTATTCTTATAAATCCAAAATATGGCATAAAGTAGGATCCTCAAGTAAAAGTTATTTTCAGGAATATTACTTCAATAGAAACAGAATATATTTTATGAAAAAAAATAATAAAGGAATATATTATATTAAATTTTTAGCTAATTTCTTTACAACTCTATTTTTACATGAAAGCAAAAATCTTTTAATTAACAAAAGAGATATGAAAGGATTTTACATTTATTTCAAAGCTATTATAATGGGAATTATTACCTAATAAAAAAAAAAAATCTAAAAATAACTAAATAAAACTTATCTATATCAATTATAATAAGATCCAATTATATTAAAATCTAAATAAACTTTTACTAAAAAATTTTTCAATTTTATAAAAACCTATGGAAGATCACAATGAAGATAAATTTCACATTATATTCTACATATATGACTGGTGGTGTCAGAGCCATATTTGAAGTTGCAAACGGACTATCTAAAAGAGGTCATGAAGTAATTATTACCTCACTGGAAGGTGATCATGCATGGTTTCCGCTTATTGCCAAAGTTAACTATGTTGAAAAACCCAACTTCATCAAAATATTAAATCCCCTTAAACAAATAAAATCACATGAATCATTACGATACAGTAGTATAAGTCCAATTTTAGGTCAGATGAAAATGGGGTTTGATGCTGATCTTATAAAACCATTAACAGATGCAATTCCAGATTGTGATATTAATGTTGCAACATGGTTTTTTACAACATTTGCTGTGTATAGAAGTAATAAGGGAAAACAATTCTATTTCTTCATGGATTTTGATGAACTTGCTGAAAAACATGGCCACTACTATCATATGCTATTTAAAGAAAGTCTTTATCTCCCATTAAACATTATCACAATTTCAACATGGCTTAAAGAATGGATAATGGAAAATTACAGTAAAGATGCATGTGTTGCAGGTGTTGGAATAGAACACAATGTATTTTATCCCCACCCAACAATACTTGAAAATATTGAAGGTTATAAAATAATGGGAATTTTCAGAGGATTTGATTACAAAGGAGACAGCGACTTAATAAATGCACTGAACATTGTATTTGAGGAAATTCCAGAAATAAATCCAATTATAGTTTGCAGTAAAGATACATTCAATGATCTAATAAATAAACACACCTTCAAATTCCAGTATACTTTCATTGAAAGCCCTAATGATGATACACTAGCAAAACTATACAGTTCAAGCGATCTATTCGTTTTTGCATCACATATCGAAGGTTATGGACTACCGCCCCTTGAAGCAATGGCATGTGGTACACCTGTTATAACAACAGATTGCAAAGGAGTCAGAGACTTTGTTGTTCATGGAAAAAATGCATTAATAGTACCTGCAAAAGAACCTGAAGCAATTGCTCAGTCCGTTATAAATATGTACAATAATCCAGATCTAGCTGATAAATTAAAGGAAGAAGGTATTTTAACAGCCCAAAAATTTACATGGGAAAGAGTTGTTGATGTTTTTGAAAAGAATTTCCAAGATTCATTGAATAAATAAATAAAAAAAAAGGACTAGATATGTTAAAAGATTATCCAAGGGTATCTGTGATTATTTTAAATTGGAATGGCTGGAAAGACACTATTGAATGTCTCGAGTCACTATATAAAATAAACTATCCAAATTATGATGTATTACTGGTGGACAATGCATCAACAGATGACTCAATTGTAAATATTAGGGACTACTGCAATGGTCAAATAAAAGTTGAATCCAAATTTTTCAACTATGAAATTGAAAATAAACCTATAAAATTATTGGAATTTACAAAAAATGATATATACAATATAAACTCCGAAAAATATTTTGATTTAATAAAGAATTCTTCAAATAAAAGATTAAACCTAATAAAAAGTCACAAAAACTATGGTTTTGCAAAGGGAAATAATATTGGAATTGAATATGCTTTAAAATGTTTGGACCCTGGTTATATCCTGATACTCAATAATGACACCGTTGTAGATCCAGAATTTCTGCTTGAAATGGTTTTAACAGCTGAAAGTGACGAAAAAATTGGTTTTGTAGGGGCCAAAACATACTTCTACACCCGAGATGAAGTACTTCAAGCTGCAGGTGGAGGGGATGTTAATTTTAAACAGGGAATTGTCAATGAAATAGCATCAAACACCCCAGATAATGGAGATTATGATATTTATATTGAAATGGACTATGTTGGAGGGGCATGTTTACTCTGTAAAGGGGATGTTATCAACAAAATAGGATGTCTGGATTCAAATTTTTTCATGTACTGGGAAGATGTAAACTGGTGTTTAACAGGATTAAAACATGGATATAAATCAGTTTACTCCTTCAAATCGAAAATATGGCATAAATATGGTGCATCAAGTACAAGTGATTTCAAAATTTACTACCTCAACAGAAACAGAATATATGTTACAAAGGAACATGCTAAAAGAAATGAATACTACTACTTCCTAATTTACTTCTTTGGATACCGTCTATGGTACGAATCATTGAATTACCTTATAAACCAACGGGATTTTAAACGATTTAAATGTTTGATTAAAGGTGCATATGATGGTTTAATAAGACCTAAATAAAATTTAAACACCTACATAAATAAATTCATTAAATTATAATATTATTAAACTATTCATCAATAATAAAATAGAATTCTATTAAAAAAAAATTTGAGGTATTATTTAATGCATGAACAATTGAAAATTGCAGTATTTCATAATTTACCATCTGGAGGGGCAAAAAGAGCCCTATATGGTTATGTGGAATACTTAACAAAAACAGGCAATCAAGTAGACGTTTTCGTGCCATCAACAGCAAATGAAGAATTTTTACCCCTAAGGGAACTAGTTGGTCATGTTCATGTATTTCCAGTTCCAAAAACTCTGGGAGGCTCAATATACTCCACACTCAAATACATACCTCCTGTAGTAAAACAGATCTCATTGAGAAATCTAGAAAAAACAGAACAAATAATGGCAAATGTAATAAATAACGGACCATATGATGTTGTTTTTTCAGAACAAGACCAGTATACAATGGCCCCATTTTTACTCAAATACTTAAAAAAGCCTATGGTATTTTACTGCCAGCAACCGCTTAGAAATGATGCTGTATCAGAGATGATATTCCCACGTAAAAAAAATAATATAATGGATTCATTAAGGGGTTTGGGAAGTAAAATTGTGGTTAAAAGAGGCCTTAATATAGATAAAACCAATTCATTCTACTCTGATTATACACTTTCAAATTCATACTTCTCAAGGGAAAGCATCCTTAGAATGCATGGAATCAACTCCCATGTATCATATCTAGGAGTTGATCCTGAAATGTTTAAACCATTAGAAGTACCCGAAGAAAAGTTTATACTCTCAGTTGGAACATTCACACCTGAAAAAGGTCATGGTTTCCTTGTTGGATCTATTGCACTTATCGATCAAGAGATACGCCCAAAACTTGTTGTTGTATCCAATTCAAGTTTCCCTCCATGGAAAACTTATCTTGAAAAGCATGCAGAAGAATTGGGTGTTGATATGGAAATTAAAAGTTTAATAAGCGATGATGAACTTGCTGTTCTTTACAACCAGGCAGAGATGGTTGTGTATTCTCCATACCTCGAACCTTTTGGTCTGGTACCACTTGAATCAATGGCCTGTGGAACACCTGTAGTTGCTGTTAAAGAAGGAGGAGTAAGGGAGACAGTAATCCATAAAAAGACAGGATTATTAATAGACCGAGATGAAGAACTCTTTGCCGAAGCAGTAACAAATGTGCTTTCAAAGGAATATAAACGGTATAATATGGGTAAAAAATCTGTTGAGACCATTCAAAATTTCTGGACACTGGATCATGCAGGAGAAAGATTGTTAGAACATTTAAACCGTGTTATTAACAAGGATATACAATATACAAAAAATATATCCAACAGAAATATGAGAAATACAACAATATAAACCTAAATACAACAATATAAACCTAAAAATATTTTTTCAAAATTAAAATTACAATTAAATTTATTAAAATAAATTATTTAAGATAAAAAAAATCTAATCATTTGGGAATGGAGGTATTGAATGAACTGGAAAGATAAAAATATTTTAATCACAGGTGTGGGTGGATTTGCAGGATCCTACCTTGCAGAAGAATTATTAAATCAAAATGCTAATGTTTACGGATTGATCAGAAGAAGGGCAGATGGAACCAAAGCTAAAAACTTGATTGATCATGGAATTGAAAACAGTGTCAAAGCAATAGAGGGAGATCTAACAGAAATTACATCACTTACAAATGCACTGGAAATATCAGAACCCGAATATATATTCCATTTAGCAGCACAATCCTTTGTTCCAAGATCATTTGAAAATTCGCCTGAAACACAGATGATAAACTGTATTGGAACTGCTAACCTTTTGGATGCGACTAGAAAAGAAGATTCAGATGCAAAAATAGTTTTTGCTGGTTCAAGTGAGGAATATGGGCTTGTAATTTCAACTGAAGATCAATATAAACAGGCCAAAAAAGAGTATGGAACTATATTTCCCGAACCTGTGAATATACCTGAAGTTCCAATCAAGGAGACCAATCCCCTAAGACCAATGTCACCTTATGCAGTGTCCAAAGTCTATGGTGACCATTTAATGCAAAACTACTACCATTCCTATGGGTTGAATACAGTTGTTTCAAGAGCATTTAACCATGAAGGAGCTGGAAGGGGGCTGATGTTTGTAACATCTGTTGTAACCAACCAGGTTATGAAACTGAAATTTGGAGAAATTGACAAGATCACAATTGGAAATTTAAACGCATTCAGGGACTGGTCCCATGTTAAGGATATTGTAAACGGATACATGACACTGGCACAAAATGGAAAATCAGGAGAAGTATACAATCAGGGATCAATGAGAACCAACTCTGTACTCAGCTATATATTATTAGGCTTAAAAGAAGCAGGATGGAATATAGGAAAAATTGAAACCTTTAATGGAGATAAAACCATAGATAATCCGACAAAGATAGATGATTCAGCAATATATGGGGTTAAGTTTGATAAAACTGTTGTAGACACCATGATTCTTGATGGAAAACTCGAGTACACACTTGAAGATAGGGGTATTAAGGTACATACAGATAAGGGAATTATTCCAATTGAATTTAATCCAGATAGATTCAGACCTGCAGAAGTACCAATTCTATTTGCAGATACAGAGAAGATCCAAGGGATAGGTGCAAAAATTGAGCATAGTTTAAATGATATTATAAGGGATCAATTGAATTACTTCCTAAAAAAGGAAAATAGGCTTTAATCTATTAAAATGTATAATATGAATCCCCAAGTAACAGTTGTACTACTAAATTGGAATGGATGGAAGGATACTATTGAATGTTTAGAATCCTTTTATCAGATTGACTATCCTAACTACGATATCATCCTGGTTGACAATAATTCTGATGATGATTCCATTGAAAGAATCACAGCTTACTGTAAAGCTCAAATCAAACCAATATCCAAATTTTACAGTTATAACTCTGATAACAAACCAATTAAGATTTTTGAATTCAATAAAAAAGAAGCTGAAACTGAAAAATGTCTTGAATCAAACTACAACTCCTTGTCATCGGATCGGAGATTAATAATAATAAAAAATGATAAAAACTATGGATTTGCCGAGGGTAATAATATTGGAATAAGATATGCCTTGAAATCACTTAATCCTAAATATGTACTCCTTTTAAATAATGACACTGTTGTGGATAGTCATTTCCTAACAGAACTGGTAAAAACTGGAGAAAGTAACGATAAAATTGCTGTTGTTGGGCCAAAAACATTCTTTTATGATTTTAATGGAAAAAATAATGTTATATGGAGTGTTGGTGGAGTTATAGATCTTTCAAGGTATCCAGGATACCATGATATAGAGATGGGGCATAACAACCCACCAATTGATGATAATTCCACAATGGAAGTTGGATGGGTTTCGGGAGCTATCATGTTAATAAAAACTGCAATGTTACCTGGAAAGCTTTTAAATTCCGAATTTTTCTTTGGATGTGAAGATTCAGATATCTGTATTGAAATGGACCAAAAAGGATATAAAATGATTACAAATTTAAATTCTATTGTATGGCACAA
>JAQVTJ010000049.1 GCA_028700095.1 Methanobacterium sp.
TTTGTATTCCCGTCTAAATAAGTAAAAGAGAGAAAAGATTTCTTTTTTGTTTAAAATTTTCTATTAATTACATAGAAAATTATTTAGAAATTTTAATAAGGGAATATGATGTATTTATAATTAAAGATAAAACATCTGCTATTAAAATATATATAGATGTGAAAATGTTTACCTACAAAAATATTATTAGTAAATTTAAAGATAAAATAAAAAGTTTTATACATATATCAGTAAAATTTTAAATTTGATAAATGTTATAATAATTCCAATTTTTACATTAAGGAGATGATATTTATATGAACACAACTATTAATAATCCTATTGAAATATTACTTGTGGAGGACAATCCTGGCGATGTTCGTTTGGTAAAAGAAGTATTTAAAGATGCTAAGATATTTAATTCAATGCAAGTTGCATATGATGGAGAAGCAGCAATGGATATCCTTCGTAAAAAAGGCCAATACAGCGATGCAGCTAATCCTGATCTGATATTATTAGATTTAAACCTTCCAAAAAAGGATGGACGCGAAGTTTTAAGAGAAATTAAAAATGATGAAAATCTTAAATGTATTCCTGTTGTAATACTCACAACATCAAATGCAGAGGAAGATCTCATAGAAACATATAAAATGAATGCAAATTGTTACATAACAAAACCTGTAGATCTTGATCAATTCATAAACGTTGTGAAATCCATTGAAAATTTTTGGTTAAGCATTGGAAAACTACCCACAAGGTGAATATAATGGATAAAAAGATGCATATTTTACTTATTGAAGATAATCCTGGAGATGCATTCATAATAAATGAAATGCTTAAAGAGATTTATGATAATGATTTTGAACTTGTACATTTCACACGGATAAAAGAGGGATTGGAATATGTAAATGAAGATATAGACATCATGTTATTGGATCTAAATCTTCCAGACAGCCAAGGAATTGATACATTTAATTCAATGAACAAATATGCTCCTGAATTACCTATAATAATTTTAACAGGATTATTAGATGAGGATCTTGCTATAAATATAGTATCAGAAGGTGCACAAGATTATCTAGTTAAGGGACAAATAGATAAGCAACTTCTTTCAAGGTCAATAAAATATTCTATAGAACGTAAACGTATTGAAATTGATCTTAGAAAAAGTGAAGAGAAATATAGATTAATGGTAGAAAAGTTAGAATCTGGACTCTTTTTAATTGATGCACAAAATAAAATTAATTATGTAAACAGTCAAATGGCTGATATGTTAGGCTATAAAAAAGATGATCTTCTAAATAAAAATATATTTAATTTTATAGAAAAAAATTATAGAAAAGTCTTTAAAAAACATTTAAAAGTAAATGATAAACATATAGGCCAAACATATGAAATACAATTTATAAATAAAAATGATACAACATTATGGTTTCTAGTATCAACAAATCCTTTAAATAAAGTAACAGGTGAATATATTGGTGCAATTTCAATAATGACAGATATAACTGCACGTAAAGGAATGAAAAAATCTATAATGGATGCAATGGTAGAAAAGGATAAAGATTTCTTCTATATAATGGGAAATATGGTTGAAGCTGTAAAACCATTAATACAAAAGGAATATGTAGAGGATTTCCAGGATAAATTCACATAAAAACATCCCATACTCCTTTTATTAACTATATAATACTAATTTTTTTTATAAAATAGATAAAACTAATTTTTATATTTTTTTAGATTATTACAAATTATATCATATTTGGATATTATAATAACCAATTACATATAAAAAAAATGGATTATTATAGTTTTAAAATCCCCATTTATCCTTCCAAGGTATATTAAGATCATTCCTTCTATATTTATATTTAAATAATATTATAATAACGAAGAATATGTAAAATACAACTGATAGATAATATAATAAATTAGACCAAATATCTGATACTTGAAGGATATTTATAGGAACATACCAGTATAAAAACAAACCATAAATGGCTGTTAAGCCGTATAACCCCAATATAGCGTTTTATTAGTATACCTCCGCCACATCGATACACCAGTAAATAAGAAGTATGTACCAAATAAACTAAAAATATATGAAAAGAAGTCGAAATGAGGTATACAATTTTTTATACCGATTAGTATGCAAAATATCCCCAGATAGATGTTAGAATTTGTTTCTTTAGGTGCGGTTTTAATAATGTTTTCAGTATTTTCTATGTATATAGGTTGTCCTGAGGCAGCTATGACTTTACATAGACCAAATCTTATTTCTCGCCTATATTCAATGTTCATTACAGCATTTGCTCCAAGTGCAGATGTTTCTTCTTTTAATTTTCCATTTATATCCATTATTATAATATAATTTTAGGAGTTTGATGTTATGTCTATAAGGGCGGCAGTAGCAAGTAATGATGGAAAAGTTATTAATCAACATTTTGGACATGCTAAGCAATTTTTAATTTTTGATATTGATAAAAATGGAAATAATAAGTTTATTGAAATTAGAAAAAATATTCCATTATGTAGTGGGGGAAATCATACATTAGATGGTTTTAAAAATACATTAGATATATTAAAAAATATTCACATTGTACTGGTAAGTCAGATTGGGCATGGAGCATCACAAAACCTGCTATCAAATGGAATTCAACCCTTTATAATGCCCATATTTATTGATGAAGCACTTGAAAAAATAGGAAATAAAATAGTAGAATTAAATAAAAAAGACAGACTATGAATATAGTTTATAAATAATTAACAAGTAATTTTCATTTTCAAAATATATCCCAATTTAATATATATATGATTATTTTTTTAATTAATTTCTTAAAAAAAAATTTTGAGGTTTTTTAGTTTTTTTATAATAACAAAAATATTTATAACAATTGTTATATAATTATGGTTATGGAATATTTAAAAATATAATAATAAGAAGGTGAAAATATGGTGAAAATACCTAAAATAACTAGGGGAATTTTAAATAATATAACTGAAACTATAGGAAACACCCCAATAGTTAGATTAAATAAATTAACAGAAGGGTTAAATGCAGATATAGTGGTTAAACTCGAATCCTTCAATCCATTATCAAGTGTTAAAGATAGAATTGGTGTTGCATTAGTTGAAGCAGGGGAAGAAGAGGGTATAATAAATAAAGATACTGTTCTTATTGAACCTAAAAGTGGAAATACTGGGATAGCACTTGCATTTGTAGCAGCACAAAGAGGATATAAACTCATACTAACTATGCCTGACACAATGTCAATTGAGAGAAGAAAACTTTTAACATTATTAGGGGCGGAAATTGTTTTAACCCCTGGATCTAAAGGTATGGGCGGAGCAATTGCCAAGGCTGAAGAATTAGCTAAAGAAATATCTGGAGCTGTAATACCTCAACAATTTAAAAATTTAGCTAATCCTAAGATCCACAGAGAAACAACAGCTCATGAAATTTGGAGAGATACAAATGGAAAAATAGACATATTAGTATCTGGAGCAGGAACAGGGGGAACAATAACGGTGTTGGTCAGACACTTAAAGAGCTTAAACCAGAAGTCAAATTAGTAGCAGTTGAACCATTAACATCCCCAATATTATCACAAGGTAAATCTGGACCTCATAAAATACAGGGTATTGGACCAGGATTCATACCTGCAGTGCTTCAAAGAGAACTTATAGATGAAATTATAACAGTTTCTGATGAAGATGCTGCAAAAACACTTCTAGCACTAGCAAGAGAAGAAGGTATACTTGCAGGTATATCCTCTGGAGCAGCAACATATGCAACATTACAATTGCAAAAAAAGAAGAAAATAAAGATAAACTTATAGTTGTTATTCTACCAGATACTGGTGAAAGATATTTGAGTATGGATTGGATATTTGAAGATATATTCAAAACAACATAATTACTAGATAATATAAATTAATCAATTATAAAAAAAATATAATTTATCAATATTTTTTTTATAATTTGAAACATTTCATAATATTATAAAATTGACATACTAAAATTTTAATTTATAAATTTCATAACAATTTTTACACACCCCCAGAAAAATGAAATATTTAGAATATTTTTAAAAATTAGAAATTTATATTATTTTATTTATGAGAATTAATAAAAATTTAGCTTTATTAGTATAATTTTTATATATTATAGTAATGTTAAATAAAATTGTTATTTATACATGTAAATCAACCATTTAGGGTATATGTAGCAAGTTAAAATTAGGTGATTAGACAAATTTTAATTTATAAGGAAATTTTTATAATAATTATAATATTTTTAAATAGTAATTTCATCACTAGTAAAGGATAATATTAAAAATTTTTATAATCATAATACATATTTTATGAATACACTCGATTGATTGAATTCTAACAAAAAAAATCTTAATTATAAAAAATCTGCCTAAAAAAATTTTTGTCAATGAAAATATAAAAATAAAATATGTTTTATACAAATGAAGTATCTTTATTTATTTCCACAAAAAGATTATTGTATAATATCAGATCCAGATCTACTAATATTTCGAATAAAATATTATAAAACAAATATTCCATAGTTTTTACTATATATAATATTATAATAAACAAATATAAAATCAGTAGCGAATTTTATGATGTAATACAATAGATATTATTTCGATTAATTATGGAAAATGGAGTGTATGTAACAAATAAAATCGCTTTAAAGATCCATTAAATGTTAATGAGAAAAATTAGAGGTGAATATTATGAAAATAGTAGAAATTGCTGATGTAAAATCTTCTCCAAATCCACATGGAGTAGATGCACGTAAAATATACGATACAGAAAATGCATTAACAGTCCATATGACTATAAAACCAGGTGAATCATTAAAAAGACATATAACTCCTGTTGATGTATTTTTTTATGTTCTTGAAGGCGAAGGTATTGTAGAAGTTGGTGAAGAAAGACAGTTAGTTAAAAAAGATTCATTAATTGAAAGTCCTAAAAACATAGTTCATTGCTGGTACAATGAAAGCGATTCCGATCTTCGTATTCTTGTAATAAAAGTTCCAAAACCATTGCAAGACACAAAAATCCTATAACCGACATAGTTTAAATGAATAAAATATGTTAAAAGTAAGTATCATATTAAACTCATTTTTAAACTTTCAGTGAATGAAGACATTTTAAACCTTGAGGAGAATAATTTAACAGTACGTAGATAAGCTAACATGAATTTTTAAAACTCAGAACATCAATTTAAATAGTACAGATGGAAGTTCCATGTTTTATAGGTATTGAAATTATGGTAGAAGAGATTTTAAAAAAGCTCAAAAAATATAATAATTGAAGATTATAGTATTTCAATAGTTTGTGAAATAATATTTTTTTCTTCGTTATATGAGCCTATAACGAAGTAAATACGCACACTCTATAAAAATCTATAAAATCCATAATAATAATTTTATTTTTATCTATTAATATTTTATTACTTAATATATGATATTATTTTATATATTATAACTTTTAACATTTTATCAAGGATGAATTAACATAGTAAAAAAAAGTGGGATGTGTTAATTATTAATGATTTTATTAAAGCTTTTAATATAATTGATAAAAATGGGAGTTTCATTTTATTAATAATTATAGGTACTATATTAGGTTTTATATTCAACCCAATTATGTGTTAAGTCTAGATTATTATATGGTAAATATTCTGATTTTATTTATTATCATTTTATTTAATTCTTTTGTTTTAATAATAATAATAATAATAATAATTAACAAAACTAGAAATACACTGTTTAACTCATCTCTAATAAGTGTTAGTGAATTGTTAAAGAAGCTTTTTTTTGAAATATTATTAATAAACATTATATTTTCAACATTAATATCAATTACTGGATTAACTTCTTTTATAGGGATCTATTTCATTCCTCTTTTCATAGACCTAAGTAATAATTTTAATTTTATGCTGCAATATGTATGGTTTTTAGCGTTTCCATGTTTTATTATTTTTATTTTTACTATAAATTCTATAATTATAAAACAAAATACTATTATATCTGCATTAAAAGAGACAAGCTTTTTAATGCAAAGAATAAGCCTAAAAAAGTTAATAATAATTGTTATTCCTGTAGGGTTAAATTTAATATTTATGTTTACAATTCCATTACTTACATTTTTAACATCTTATCCAGCATTCATATACACTGTTATACTTGCAACTTGTGCATATATAGATATTACGGATAATAAAGAAATAATGTCTAAAAAAATAGAAATACCTAAAATAGTTTCTAAAAAAAGTGGATATACAAAAATAGCACAAAGTACCATATCTAAACCATCTTCTATTACCCCTCCAAATGAGATTAAACTCTGCCAATATAATATTAAATGTTTACAAATCATTTAAGGCGTTATCAGTAGGTGTGGATGATAATTTACAATCAGAAAGTGAAAGATTTTTTATATCACAATCCATATCCATTTATCCTAATTACACCTTTTTTTAATAAATAATATAAAAAAAAATTAAAAAAAATAATCAAATAGATATCATATTCTAGACAACTTAAACCAATAATCCCAAATATTATACAAATATCAATGTAAATACACTATTTACCATATAAATTAATAGAATTATTTTGGGTATAAAAAAATATTATCTATAAATATTATTATGAGTATAGAAAATCTAAGAGTACATTAAATATCAAAACAAAATTATTAATATGATAATTAATCCATGGATTTATTTAGTTTTAGCAGGATTTATGGAAGTAGGATGGGCTGTAGGTTTAAAATATACAAATGGGTTTTCACAACCAATTCCAAGTATAATTACAGTAATATTTATGGTACTAAGTTTGTATTTACTATCTTTGGCTTTAAAAACAATAAGTATTGGTACAGGCTATACAATATGGACTGGTATTGGTGTTATTGGTACAGCAATTATAGGTATGGTGTTATTAGGGGATTCTAAAGAATTTATTCGAATGATCTTTATTTTAATTATAATAATAGGAATTTTAGGACTTCAATTTTTTCCAAACAACTAATAATAAAAAAAAATGTGAAGTGACTTATAAAGCTCAGTTTATATAAATAAAATAAAAATATTATCTTAAATAAATTAAAGTTTTATAGTTGATTTATTGCATCTTTTATTCTTTTTAATGCTTCTTCAAGGATAGATAAGGGGCATGCTATATTCATTCTCATAAATCCACTTCCAGATTTTCCAAATATATATCCATCTTCCAATCCTACCTTTGCCTTTTCTCTCATAAAACTACTTAGGGCTGCGTTATCCATACCTAACTCTCTGCAATCAAGCCAAACAAGATATGTGCCTTCTGTTTTAATAACTTTAATAATGGGTATGTTTTGTTTAATATAATCCATTAAAAAATATAAGTTATTTTGTATATAACTTAGAACTTGTTTAAGCCATTCATCTCATGATTTATATGCTGCTTCAAGTGCTGTATATCCAAAAACATTTGGATGAGGTACTAACCAGTACGTGTATTTATAAAATTATCTCTAATTTTTTTATTTGGAATAATAATAGTAGAAATTTCAAGACCAGCCAAATTAAATGTTTTACTAGGGGACATGCAAATTATACAATTTTGTTCAAACTCTTTAGAAATTGTTGCAAATGGTATATGTTTCTGTTTTTTAAATAATATTTCACAATGAATCTCATCAGATATAACTATACCACCATTTCCAATAACTATCTCACCCATCCTCACAATCTCTTCCTTATCCCATGATCTACCAACAGGATTATGGGGATTACAAAAAATAATAGTTTTAACACGATTAGAATCAGATAAAAATTCAAACTGTGGTTTAAATATATCTTCAAGACCATTATAATCCATTATATATTTACCATTTATTAATTTGAGTCCATTATTAATTATTTGACAGCCACTATTTGTGACTGCTAGAAAAAATGGATGATATACAGGTTCCTGTAATATTACACCATCACCAGGATGAGTTAGATCGAATAGCAATATGAAGTGCAGGAACAACACCAGGTGTAAATACTATCCATTCAGGTTCAATATTCCAATTAAATTTCTGTTGCATACGTTCAACAACAGCATTTATCACACTTACGCCTGGTATTGTATAACCATAAAATGGATGTTTCACACGTTTTACAAGTGCAGCTGTAAATTGTTTAGCAACTGGAAAATCCATATCAGCAACCCATAATGGAATAATATCCTCATATCCAAATATTGGCTCTATCATATCCCATTTCAGGCAATCAGTATCTTTTCTATTACATAATTTATTAAAATCGTATTTCATTCATATCCTCACGATTCAATTAATATATGGTAAATATTTTTAAAATAAATTAAAATAAGTAAAAGGTTGGGTAAAGATGTTTTTTACCATCCTCTTGTTTGTAATTTCATATTTTCTGGTATATCACTTATTTCAAGTCCAGGCATTGCTTTACCTAGATCTGTTGAAACCTTAGCAATAAGCTCTGCATCTTCATAATGGGTTGTAGCATCAACAATTGCCTTTGCAACAAGTGCTGGTTGTTCTGATTTAAATATACCTGATCCTACAAAGACACCATCTGATCCAAGTTGCATCATTAAAGCTGCATCTGCTGGTGTTGCAATTCCTCCAGCTGCGAAATTCACAACTGGTAATCTTCCAATTTTAGCTGTTTCTTTCACAAGTTTAAGTGTTGATTCTGTTTCACGTGCAACAGTCCAAAGTTCTTCTTCTGTTTTATCTTTAAGCTCCCTTATAGCACTCGATATTTGTCTACTATGTCTTACAGCTTCAACTATATTTCCTGTTCCTGCTTCACCTTTAGTACGGATCATGGCAGCTCCTTCATCAATTCTTCTTAAAGCTTCACCTAAGTTACGTGCACCACATACAAATGGTATTGTGAATAATTTTTTATTTACATGATATTTTTCATCTGCAGGTGTTAGTACTTCACTTTCATCTATCATATCAACACCAAGAGATTCTAGTACCTGTGCTTCAACAAAATGACCTATACGTACCTTTGCCATTACAGGAATGCTTACAGCATCAATTATTTCCCTGATTTTAGATGGATCAGCCATTCTTGCAACTCCACCTTCTGCACGTATATCAGCAGGAACCTTTTCTAATGCCATTACTGCAACTGCTCCGGCTTCTTCGGCAATAGCAGCTTGTTCAGCATTTACAACATCCATAATTACTCCGCCCTTTGTCATTTTGGCAAATCCTTTTTTTAAAAGTTCTGTTCCATGTAACATTATTTTTTTCCTCCCATAAATAAAAGATAAAATATTTAATTTATTTAAATACTATATTAAATTTTAATTAAATAATAGATAATTTATTATATTATTCTTTAATTTTTTATTAATCATATATTCTTTTATATATTCTCTATTTTATTTTTATCCTCTATTGGATTTAATTATTATATATAAAGTTAATCAATTAAATAAACCAATATTTTAAGTGTTCCAAAAATAAAAAAGTTAAGAAAAAAGATAGATGATTCCATATGTTATTTAATAATTTTTAAACCAATTTTATCCTTATTTTCCAATTATTAAAAATTTTGTAGAAAATTTCTTCTTTGTACATTATACATTTCCATATTTTATTCTAATTTCTATATGTGCTGTAACATTGCTTTTACTGTATATGTTATTTTGCATTAATTAATTGTTTTCCAACGGATATTAGAAATTTTAGATATTTTATTGAATATTTATTTTGCTTCGTTTATTGTTCTAATTTCTGATTTTGTTGAATTATTAGATTTTAATTGGTCTATTATTAATTCTGCTACCTTTTCACCAGAGAGTAACATACCACCAAAGGTAGGTCCCATTCTTGTGCTTCCATAGGTTGTTGCAACAGCCATTCCGGTTACAAATACACCAGGATAGACTTCACTGGTTTTATCAACAATATCATCTTCTGATTTTTCAACCCACATACCTTCAAATCCAGCTACTTTAACAAGTCCACGTTGTTCAAGTGATTTAATAACAACTGCATCATGGCCTGTTGCATCTACAATCATCTTTGATTCAATTGCCACAGGATCAACACATGTTATTGCCCTTGGAAGTGCAGATACTGGCGTCCAGTTTATAACTACTCCACCAACTCTATTTTTTCGCATAACAACATCATCAAATTTAGTCATGTTAATTACCTTTGCACCTGCATCCATTGCTGCACCTATGAGTTTTGAACAAGCATGCGGACCATCAGCAACATAAAGTCCTTCCTGAACCTTTTTATAGGGAACTCCAATTTCATCAAGGATCCTTTGGCCTGGTTCACGGATTGTTAATTTATTCATAAGATATCCGCCAATCCAAAATCCTCCTCCAAGATAATTATTACTCTCTACAAGAATAACCTTAACACCTTTATCTGCTAATCTTTTAGCTGCTATCAAACCACTAGGTCCTGCTCCAACTATTATAACATCCCTTTCCACATATTCAAGAAATTCATCTGCAAATTCAGATACAATTGCCTTGGTTACATCTTTTTCTGATACTTTTGAAAATATTGCCATTTTATATATCCTCCTTTTAAAATATTTTTTTTTTATAAATTATATTAGAAAGGAAATTGAAAATTATTTAAAATTTAATAATTATTATTTCACTGTGATATCAGTGAGCGTTAATAAAGTTTTTTCAAGCTCTTTGTCCATTTTAATAGAATCTTGTACTTCAAGAACTTTTTCAAGAACAGCATGTGTTTCAGGATGTTTTGGTGCGGCTGTACATCCTGCATCAGGTAATATTGATATTTCAAATGTACCTATTTCTTCTGCCATATTTGAAATTTCTATTTTATCTAATCCTATAAGTGGACTGAGTATTGGCATGGATGTTGAATATCTAGTTGCAAGTATGTTGGGTAATGTTTGGGATGCTACCTGTCCTACACTACTTCCATCTATTATTCCAAGTGCTTTTTCAGATTTTGCAATTTTTTCAGCTAGTTGATACATTCCACTTTTACAAAGTAAACATGTCATACGTGGTGGTGCTGCTTCTGTGCATTTTTTAAGGAATTCACCATAATTTATCTGATAAAGTTTTAGTTGAGAACCCGATGCATATTCTTTAAGTTTTTTATATATTTTTATTATTTTTTCATTGGATTTTGATGTGAATGGATGGTTGTTAAAGTTTACCATAGTTATATCACATCCACGTTTCATCATAAGATATGTTGCAACTGGGGAATCTATACCTCCTGATACCAATGCAACCATCCTTCCCTGTGTACCAATTGGCAGTCCACCAGCACCTTTTATTTTTTCATGGAATATATAGGTTTTATCATCTCTAACTTCAATAAATAATTTAAATGCAGGGTTTGATAGATCAACAGGTTCATTTGTTACTT
>JAQVTJ010000050.1 GCA_028700095.1 Methanobacterium sp.
TGCTAAAAAAGAGAAAATGCATTCAATAGTTTTAAAATCCCATATAGAAACAACATCCAGCAGAGCTATAATTGCTTCTGAAATTACTGGATTTCCAGTATTTGGAGGTGTGGTACTTAATAATAGTGTTGGAGGATTAAATCCTGTTGTAGTTAAATTTTCTGCTGAAATTGGAGGTAAATTTGTTTGGTTTCCAACAATTTCATATTCAACAATGAAAATGGACTGGGTTAAAATTGAAGAAATATTACATTTAGTTGCTGAAAATAATATGGTTATTGGAACAGGACATATGAAACCATCAGACATATTTTGTTTAATAGATATAGCCAAGAGCCTTGGAATTTGGAGGATAATTGTTAACCATCCATTAACAGGAGTAGTTGGTGCAACTATAGATGAACAAATAGAAATGGCTAATTATGCTTATTTAGAACATTGTTATGTGGCATGCATGAAAATGCATGATAAACTGGATCCCATGTTAATAGCAGATTCAATAAAAGAAATTGGTGCAAATAGATGTTTAATGGCTACAGATTTTGGACAAATTCATAATCCCATTCCTGTTAATGGTTTTAAGATATTTATTAATACTATGTTAAGATATGATATTTCAATGGATGAGATTAGCTTAATGTGTCAAGAAAATCCACAAAAACTTATATTAAAATAAAATATATAATTAACAGCTGTAACAAAATTTTATTAAATATAATCCTAAAATTGATAATACTTACAGATTTTTTATGGAGAAATTTTTTCTATGGATAAAAATCATGAAGAATGGAATAATACCGGTATTGCCTTTTTTGAGAATAACCAATACCAAGAAGCAATAAAATGCTATGATAAAGCATTGGAAATTGAACCTAATTTTATACAAGCACTTAACAATAAAGGAAATGTTTTAAGATTACTTAAAAGATATACTGATGCAATTAACATATTTAACAAAGCTATTTCCATAGATAAAACTAATATAGAGCTTTTAATTAATTTAGGAACTGTATATTATGATATGGAAGATTATAGTTCTGCAGTTGTATGGTATAATACAGTATTAACCATAAATCCTGAAAATACCAATGCTTTAACTAATAAAGGAGCAGCATTAGCTAATTTAGGAGACCTAGAATCTGGTATGAAATGTTTTAATGAAGCATTAAAAATTAATCCACTAGATATTAATGCAAGAATAAATAGGGATAAAATCAGAGATTTTATAGTAGGTAGAAAATAATCCCTAATTTTCATATTATATAATAAGATTGTAAAATATTCTTTTTTTTCCAAATTTTTCTTAACTTTTCCACCCTTTTAAGAATACATTATTTTCAATTTATCAAAAAGCGATTTTTGTAATAAATTTTTTTTTATAGAATATATTATTTTAGTGTTTACTAAATATATCATAATTTATAGGGTAAATTATATTATTTTATTAAAAATATTTTTATATTGGAAAATGTGTCTAAATTGATTGGGTGGTCTAGGGGTTAAGCGTAAGATATGTGTAAAAAAATAAATTTTTAGAAATTACACTAAAAAAAAAATAATATATAAATTTTTTATATACCTACTGGTATTTGTATATATTTTACAAAGTAGTCCCTGGCGGAGTCGAACCGCCGTCGAAAGATCCAGAGTCTTACAGGATTGCCACTACCCCAAGGGACTAAATTATACATGGCTTTAACTTATATAATATAATATAAAAAGCACAGTTTCAAGATTTGCTTTCATAGTATATAACGATTTTGGATAGTAATTTAAATATCAACCTCTAACAGTTATATTATTATCCCCTCTATTTAGTATAAACATTTTATTAGAACATATATATTCTAGATATATTACATTACTATTTATTAACCCAAAATAGGTTAAAAAAATAGATATTCTCTATATTTTTACATCTAGTTAGTATGACCATTTGTTGATAGAAAATAAGGTATTTATATGTTAGTTCGTTATAGTCCAGTTTAGCGAAGTAAATATTAGCAAATTAATATAGGAAATATAAATTTGATAAATGTATCAAACTTACCTATTTTTAGAAATACAATATAATGAAAAATATTATATTATTAAAAATATCAAATATTATCATTATATATTTTACACCATCTTTTTCTATAATAATTTATTAATTATAAAATAATATATTTATATTCCAAAAATCAGTTTTTAAATACAATGGGTTTTTATATTGGTTTATTAAATTCATTATATTCAACGAGTTAAAATTTTTATCTCATAAAAAATAAAATAAAATGGTGACATTTATGGCAGCAAAGAAAAATGATACTATAACAATTGATAAAAAATTTAAAGCACGAATGAAAATATTTAAAGAAGCTCTTAAAAGTGAAGAAAAAAAGATTGAATTACATGACAGTATATATGGCTCAGAGGTTTTAATCAGATTTGAAGTGTTCCTTCCTTCAAGGGATCCATTGAAATTTGTAGATGGTCTTTTCCTTTATATGAATGATACAGGGGAGATTGTTGAGGCAGAGTATTATATAAAAGCTGATGAAAAAAGTACCATATTAAAAATTAAACCAACTGATTTAAAAATTGTTAAAGAAATTTTCAATGATTCATTTTCTCTAGAAATTGAATAATCCTCTTATTTTTGGGGTTTTATATTTTTTTTATATTTATTTTTATCATTCCCATTTTTTTTTCCTATAAAAGATAAATTGTAAACTTATATATTCTCAGTTGTCTATATATTATATTTAGATAAAAAAACTGGAATTCATATAAACATTAAAAAATAAATTTCTATTGTACAGAAATTTCAGGAGTGAAAAATTTTTTTAATATTAAACAATATAACACTACTTTATAAACTTTCATTTCTGATTTGCAGCGATAAATAAATTTTCTCGATTAGTAGTAAATGGAGGTATAGTAACAATGCGCAGTTTTGAAAAATTAAGTTCCTTAAAGGATTATATTCCTCTTAAAAGGGCTGAAACTGGAGATAAGAATATTGGTCTATTAGTGGACGGACCTAATATGTTAAGAAAGGAATTTAGCCTTAATCTAGATTTAGTTAGGGATATAATAGCAGGCTATGGAAATATGAGGGTGGGTAAGGTTCTTTTAAACCAATATGCTTCAGATAAATTAATTGAAGCAATTGTTAATCAAGGCTTCACACCCCTAGTAGTTGCAGGAGATACGGATGTTTATATGGCTGTTGAAGCTATGAAACTTATATATAATCCTAATATTGATATTATTGCTTTAATGACTCGTGATGCTGATTTTTTACCTATAATTAATAAGGCTAAAGAAAATGGTAAGGAAACTATTGTTATAGGTGCAAAGCCAGGTTTCAGTGCAGCTTTACAGAATTCTGCTGATAGTGCTATTATTCTTAAATCTGATACTATTAATGATAAGGTTTAAAAATGTTAGTTAATTCTTTATTTGATGAAGTTAATAGACGAGAGAATGCTCTTAAAATTATCAAAACAATTCTAAAGACACAGGGAAGAACTAAAATTTTTGATCTTACAGGATTAGCAGGTGGATTTCCAATATTATCTGAAGATAAAGATCTTCTTGAAACCTATGCGGGATCAGCTGTGTTTGAAGATGCAATTCAAACACTTGGAAAAACACATCTTGGTGGGGAAAAGATTTTAGCCCTTAACCGTACAAGTTCAGGTATATTTGCAGCAATTATTGCTCTTGTAAATGAAGGGGATGAAATAGTACATTATCTCCCTAAAATACCATCACATCCATCTATACCACGAAGCGCAGAACTAGTTAGTGCAACCTATAAAGAATTTGAAGATATCAATAAGTTTAAAGTAGGAAAAAATACTTCTCTTGTTTTTATAACAGGATCCACAATGGATCATGATGTTATTGCCATGGAAGATTTTCTAAAGATTATAGAAATTTCAAAAACCCACAATATCCCAGTTTTTGTAGATGATGCTTCAGGAGCTAGATTACGCACTATTATATATAAACAACCTCGTGCAATGGATATGGGTGCAGATATAGTTATTACTAGTACTGATAAATTAATGGGAGGTCCCAGGGGAGGGTTGATGTCAGGAAAATCTGATATTATAAAACAAATTAAATTAAAAGCCCACCAGTTTGGATTGGAAGCACAATCACCATTAATTGCACGTATGGTCAGAGCTCTTGAAAACTTAAATCCTGAAATAATTCTCCAAGCATTTATAAATAAAAATGATCTATATACTGCTTTAAAAAATGATTTTAAACATATTAAAGAAACACCAACAGGAGTGATGTTATCTCCTGAATCTCTTAAATTAGAATTAAAAGATAGGGATATAAAAACAGATTTAACCCCTAATGATTTAGCTTTTCTATTTTCAATGCTACTTTTAAAAAATAATTGCATAATAACTGTCCCTGCAGTGGGTATGCCTGGTGCATCTGCAACCATACGTATAGATTTAGCATCAAAGGATGCAGAAAGAACAACCAATCAATATATAGTACAATCTTTTTCAGAGGCTCTTAAAGAATTGATTAATATAACTGATAATGTTAATGCATGTAACATGGTATTATATAACTGAAATTAAATTAGGAAACATTTTTTTTATTTTTTGGTGGAAAAAAATGATTGAAATTAATGGATCATATGGTGAAGGAGGAGGTGCTATTCTTCGACTAACAACCGGATTATCTGCTTTAACATCTAAACCTGTCCATATAACTAATATACGTTCTGGAAGGCCTAAACCTGGTCTTATGCCTCAACATTTAAATGCTGTAAAAGCTGTTGCAGATCTATCAGGAGCATCTGTTAATGGATTGGAATTAGGTTCTACAGAACTTTTTTTTAACCCTAAAAAATTAAAAGGCGGAGAATTTAAAATTGATATTGGAACTGCAGGTAGTATAACTTTAATACTCCAAGCTTTTATGATACCTGCAATTTCTGCTGAAAATCCTGTTAATATTACAATTATTGGAGGGACAGATGTTAAATGGTCTCCAAGTATAGATTATCTAATAAATATTACTTTACCACTTTTGAAATTAATGGGATATAATACAAAACATAAACTGATACAAAGAGGACATTATCCTCGTGGAGGGGGAATTTTCAGACTTGAAATTGATCCTGTTAATAAATTAAAACCATTAAAATTATGTGAATTGAATTTTAATTATATTAATGGAATTTCACATACAACCAAACTTCCAAGACACATCGCACTTCGACAGGCAAAAAGTGCAGAAGAACTATTGTTAAAAGCAGGTTATAAATCAAAAATTAAAATTGACCATTCTCAAAATGCTCTAGGACCAGGTTCAGGTATTTTATTATGGACAGATGGAAAGCCTTCTATAGGTGGAAGTTCAATTGGAGAACCTGGTAAAAAAGCTGAAATAGTAGGTTTTGAAGCTGCGAATGATATTTTATATAATATTTCAAGAAATTCTGCAGTTGATAGATATATGGGGGATCAGATAATTCCATATCTAGCAATTGCAGGTAATTCAAAAATTAAAACATCTGAACTTACACAACATGCAGTTACTAATATTCATATTACTGAAAAGTTTATAGATAAAAAATTTCATGTTAAAGGTTCAATTGGAAAACCTGCAATTATTCATGTAGATTAATTTAATATTTTTTTTTTATATAATTTTTATTGTATACCATCCTGTTCTATCAAGGAATTGGTTATTTCTCATATCATCAACACTTAACATATATTTCTGATCAGATAATAAATATGAGGGTATTCCTATAATTATTCCATTATCTTTAATCTTAACTTTTAATGAATCTGATTTTATACTGTTAGATGCTAACATTATATAACTACAAGTTCCATTTTGTACTTTAACATCTATTCTACTTACACTATTTCCGAAACTTCTTATATGAAAATTGTATATTCCTATTTTTGATGGGCCACCTACTGTTTTCAATGAAATCCAGATAGTATTAATATATTGGTCAAACCCAATATCAGTTAAATCCATTAAATTAAGATTACTAAAAATTGAGAAAAAAGTATCAAGAGGTGGTTTAATTAGTGTGTCACCCACAGGATCTTTGAATATTGTTGGTGGAAATTGATTGTTATTTATATAATCTATTGAAACATTTTTTTCTGGATAACACCCTGTTCATAGGATATGAACAACTCATTTTTCCTGATATATGATAATAAAAATGTTGGATCCCATTTTAATTGACTTCTATACATATTAATAGCAGTGTCTTTGATTTTTTCATCTGAATCTGTGATAGGGAATATTAACCAGTTAACATTATTTTTCAGAAATGAAGGAGGTGCCAGATTCATTTGAGGAAAATATGATCTTGGAAATGGCCATTGTGATGCAAGATGTACAGGATAACTATATTTTTTACCAGTATAATTAAGATTATTAGTTGTATATTCAATAAATGAGCTTGTGCCCCAATGATCTGGATTTGCATCATGGAATATGGATAAATAATTATGGTAGGATTTAAATCTGTAATAATTTCTTCAAAATTTTTTTCAAGATTTTCCCCGGTGTATAAAGCCTTTTTTTGATAGGCATACACATTTTTAATAGAATTTCCATCTTCTTCCCATGGAATGTTCCAATTATCATGGAATATATATTGAAGTGCTTGTGGATAATCTAAAAATATTATATTTTCTTTTGAAAGACCCAATATTGTAGTTGCACTAATAGTTTCATGATATCTTATGGGACATAACTGTTCTCTTCCACCATTTGTAACAACAACAGATATGGGTATATTATTTTTAACACAATATCTTATTACGCCTCCACATGCAATTGTTTCATCATCAGGATGTGGTGCAACAATAAGTACTCTGTCAGAAGAAGTTATATTCGGACCTTGTGCCAATGGAGTTATATAATTACTACCACATATGTGCATAGCCAGTCCTAAAATTATTTTTTTATACATTTATCATTTAAAAGTAACTAATTAGATAAATATATAATTATTAATATATTATATTTAGTTATTATTTTAAAAAAAAATTGTTATAATAAAATTTTCATCTACAATTTTTTTTTATTGATTGTCAATATGTAAGCATTCTCCTGAAATAATCTTTTTAAGACTTCCATCTTCAAGCTCTAATATAAGTATTCCTTCTTTATTAATTCCTACAGCTTCTCCATGTATAGTTTTAATTCTAGTTCTTACTTCTACATTTTTACCAATAGTTTTGGATAATGAACGCCATTCCTTAAGAATTTCCGGAAATTCACCTGCATTAAATTTATTATATAATGCCTCAAATTTTAGTAAAAATTTTTGTACAAGAAGTGCACCATTAATTTCAGTGTTCAATTCATTTTTAAGAGATGTTGCACCTTTTTGGAGATCTGGAGGGAATAATGGAACATCAACATTCATATCTATTCCTATTCCAACTACAACATAGTTTACTTTGTCAATACTAGCATTAACTTCAGTTAATATTCCACATACCTTTTTATTTCCTATTAATATGTCATTAGGCCATTTAATACCCACATCTAAATTACATTCTTTTGCCAATGTTTCTGCTACTGCTACTCCTGTAACAAGTGTTAATTGGGGGGCGTTAAAAGGAGGTATATCTGGTCTGAGTATTATACTCATCCAAACACCTCCTGGTGGTGATATCCAAGTTTTACCTCTTCTACCTTTTCCTCTGTTTTGAATTTCTGCTATAATTATAGTTCCTTCTTCTGCACCTTCTTCTGCAAGTTGTTTGGCTACATTATTCGTAGAATCTACTTCTTTATAATAATGAATATTATGACCTATAAATTCTGTTTTAAGCCATTTTTTCACTTCATATGGTAAAAGAAGGTTTGGGGTTTTGATAAGTCTATAACCTGATTTATTATGGTTTATAATATAACCTTCATTTTCAAGTGTGAGAAATTCATTTTCAACCTCATTTTGAGATTTACCAGTTTCATTAACAAATTCTTCAATAGGTATATATTCATCCTTTTTATTGTAAAGGGTTTTTAATATTTTCTTTTTAGCCATTTAAAATCCTCTTACTAATATTCTATTCAGATTTTTTTTATTGAATCAGTCATATAATTTGATACTGCTGCAGATACTGCTGCAACTTTTCTTGTTGGTAAAAATGTTGATTTAAGACGTGCTTCCATTTCTTTATCTTTTTCTATAACCTTTTGAATATTTTCTATAATCTCTTTTTTATGTTGATCAACAAAGTGGGTGTGTAAACTGGCATCCTTAAAATGTTGATTGGACATCATTGATTTATGAAATGGAATTGTTGTTTTAACACCTAAAATAATATATTCTGATAAAGCCCTTTTCATACGTGAAATTGCTTCATTACGTGTTCTTCCCCATACAATAAGTTTGGATATCATTGAATCATAATATGGTGGTATTGTATAATTGTTGTAGACACCACTATCTACTCTAACACCATTACCTCCAGGAGAACGATAACCTGTTATTTTACCAGGATTAGGTGAAAAATCATTAAGAGGATCCTCTGCATTTATTCTACATTCTATAGCATGTCCTCTAACTGATATTTCATTTTGAGTACAACATAATTCCATACCTGCAGCTATCTTTAGTTGTTCTTTAACAAGATCAATTCCAGTGACCACTTCGGTTATGGGATGTTCCACCTGAATTCTTGTGTTCATTTCCAGGAAATAATATTCACCATCTGAATATATGAATTCAACTGTACCTGCATTTGTATATCCTATGGATGATGCTGCCTTAACAGCAGCCTCGCCCATTTCCCTTCGAAGTTCTTCTGTCATTATAGGAGATGGAGCTTCTTCAATAAGTTTTTGATGTCTTCTTTGAATTGAACATTCCCTATCAGCTGCATGTATAATATTTCCATGTTCATCTGCAAGTATCTGGAATTCTATATGTCTTGGTTCTTCTACATATTTCTCAACATAAACTGTTGAGTCCCCAAATGCAGAAGCAGCAACAGATTGTGTGGATTCTATGGCTCTTATAAGTTCATCTTCTTCATAGACAGTTCTCATACCAATTCCACCACCACCTGCCGATGCTTTAATAATAACAGGATAACCTATGGTTTCGGCCATTTTAGCTGCTTCTTCAATTGTTTCAATCCCTTTACTAGCACCAGGTACTACAGGAACTCCTGCTTTTTTCATAAGCTTTTTAGAGGTTATTTTACTTCCCATTTCTTCAATAACTCTCCCACTAGGACCTACTAATTTCATGTCATGTTTTTCACATTCTTCTCCTAGAAGTGAGTTTTCTGCTAAAAATCCATATCCTGGATGTATTGCACCTGCTCCTGATTTAAGGGCAACATCGATTATTTTATCTATATCTAAATAACTTTTAGCAGGTGAGGGTTCACCAATATTATATGCTTCATCAGCATATTTTCTAAAAAGAGAGTTTTTATCTGCATCAGAGTACACTGCAATACTTTTAATATCTAATTCTCTGCAGGCTCTCATTACCCTTATTGCAATTTCACCACGATTGGCAATTAAGACCTTTTTAAACATCATATCATTTCCTTTAGAATAATATTTCCCATATTACATGTTTATTAGATTTTAAATCTTTTTTTTAACTAATAATTAACTATTTATTTTATTTGACCTTTGTAATATAATTTATATAAAATTCTCTCTACATTACCAAAAACTTGTTTATAAATGGATTATTATGTATATTTCTATTATCAAACTTTACAATAATATAATATTATAGATAATCTTTAATATTTTTATTATAAAATTTAATAAAAAAAAATTATATTAGTCTAAGATGGGATTAAAAAAAATGTTTACTAAAAAAAGACAACTTGAAATGGTTTTACAGAATATTCTTCCTCATAAAAATCCTAAAATAGCTTTTGAACAATATTCAACACCTTCCATTATAGCTGCAGATGTTTTGTGGAATGCAAATTCTATTGGAGATATTCATGATAGAAAAATAGTAGATCTTGGCTGTGGAACTGGTATCTTTACAATTGGCTCTGCATTATTAGGTGCTGATGAATCTGTTGGTGTGGATATTGATAAAGATGCAATTTCAATTGCAAATTCACAAGCAGAAAAAATGGGTGTTAAATCCAAGGTACATTTTAAAACAAGTGATATTAATGATTTTCATGAATCTGCAGATACAGTAATACAAAACCCTCCATTTGGAGCTCAAAAAGCTAATAGAAAGGGTGTTGATAGATTTTTCATAACAAAAGCTCTTGAAATTGCTCCTGTTGTTTATTCATTCCATATGGGAGAAACAGAAGAATTTATTATCAATTTTTTCAGAAAAGAAGGAGCAACCATATCCCATTTATTCCATTATACCTTTCCCATACCAAGAACATATAATTTCCATATAAAAGAGAAGATAAATGTAAAAGTCGTACTAGTAAGGGCAGAAAAAATAAGTTATTAGTTATGTAAAATATTAAATCTTTCCTTCTATTATTATATTCATTTATATTAAAACAGAGAATAAAAACATCCATTTATATATAAATAATATATTTATAATGTTTAAGTTATTATTGCTTGGAGATCATATAATATGTGATCATATAATGATTATATTATAAAATAATTTATGGAGATGAATAAATATGACCAATGAAAATCCGCTGGGAGAATTAATTATACCTGATGAAGGTCTGTTAAAGGAAGAATTACAACAAGATATAGAAGAAAGAATAGCATTCACTGTTGAAAATCTTTACCATCTTGACAATGAACTTGATGTTTTTGTTCAATTGGTTAAAGATAATTTAGAGGCAAATAAAGACTCACCAGATAATTTAATAACATTGTACAATTACTTAGATGAAATGTGGAGTGTGTTAATTACCAATGATCTACGGGATGTTTTACTTGATACTTTATCCATAGTCCAGGAACGTAAACATGAACTAGAGGAAATACTTGAACAACTCGAGGAAACCCTTGAAAACCAGGAATTTATTGAAGATTAAATTATTTAAACAAATATAAAACTCTGGAAATATTATAATAATATTATAATATAAATTTCCAGACTAAATAAATTTTTGACTATTTTCGGATGTTAAAATATAAATAAAATTATTGCATTAAAATCTAAAAATATTGAGTATATATGTTAAGACCTACATACTATAACTAATCTCTTTTCAAACATGTTAT
>JAQVTJ010000051.1 GCA_028700095.1 Methanobacterium sp.
TTATTTATTCTTGATAAAAGGATGAAATAGGGTTTTAATTGATAATCTACTAATATTTGCTATTTTAAGCTCGGACATATAAAAAAAATGTTTCATGAAGTTATAAGATTATCTAGGCAATATTTTTTTTATATTTTTTAAAAATAATATTTCAACAAAAATTATATATATGATTGAAATAAGATGTAATACCATGTAATAGGATAATATTATATTTATTGTTGTATATAATAATATTTTAATGGAGGGATTGATATGAAATTTAATGAGCTGGTGAATAAAGAGGTAATTGATAAAAATGGAGATTTTATTGGTAAAGTAAAGGATATTGAATGGAATAATAAAACTAAAAGAATTATTAGTATTGAAATTGCAAGCGGAGGAATTAAAAGCTTTTTAGGTATGTCTGAAAAGCAAATATTACCCTTCGATAATATTGAAATTATAGGCGATAGAGTCTTATTAAAAAGACATTCCCCTGAAACAACTGGAAATGATGATGAATTAGAATTTGATTTAGATTATTATACTATTTAACATAATTATTATTGGTTTAAATAATTTTTAAAACTGCAAACAATCATTTATTTGTCATATAGCTTCGTTTAAATTTTATTTATTATAGATAAAAAAAAATTTTTTGGGAGGTTAATATTATGACAATAAATATTTTTTGACAAAAAAAAAATTGGGTAGAGGTGATTTTATGTCTGAAGCTAAGTTATACAGTATGTTAAAAGAAGATCATGATACAGTAAAAGATTTACTTAAAAAAACAGTTGATGAAGAAACAGATAAACATTTTAAAACGTTAGTACAAGAATTAGAAGTACATATGGAAGGTGAAGAAAAACATTTTTATCCAGAACTTGAAGCTAAAGATAAAAAACGAGTCCTTGAAGCATATGAAGAACATAGATTAACAAAACAAGTGCTGAATGAATTGCAGAAAGAAAAAACTAGATGAAAAATGGTTTGCTAAAGCCAGTGTTTTAAAGGATCTTGTTGAACACCATATAGAAGAAGAAGTATTCTCATTAGCCAAAGAAAACCTTAGTGATAGTTTACAAGATCAAATAGCAGAAAAAATTGAGAAAGAAAAAAGTTAGAATAAAATTAAAAAAAAATAATCTAGATAAACTATTAAAAAATCAATATCTGTTAAATAAAAATTAATACTATGAGGGTTAACTATGGCAGTAACTGGAGCAGAAATAGAACATGCAATTAAGGGAGTTAGGATTAATCTTTCCTTTCTTTTAATTCTTCAATAAATATCAATTCATTATAAAACATTATTTTATCCAGTTATATTTTATTTGCCATTATTCAAGTTATTCTATAATAATTTATGTAAAAATTTATGATTAAGTTTAAAAAAAAGGGTGTTAAGGAAATAACCTAAAAATATTATTAATAGAATTTAGTCTTTAATTGTAAATAAACTAAATATAATAATTAGAATTTATTATTAATATCTGTGATTTGTTCAGATAGCCAATCTGTAATTGTATGGTTTTTAATAATATTTTTAAGGCCTAATGAATTTTGATTTTTATCATTTTCATTCATATTAACAGCATTGTATATTGCTTTAGATGTACCATTTATATCATATGGATCAACACTAATAACATGATTCTTTAATTCTTCATAGGATCCTGCTTGTTTAGAAAAATCATAACACCATTTGTTTGATTAACAAGAGGTCCTTCTTTTGAAACAACATTCATACCATCACATATAGGATTTACCATTAAACAGTCATAATTTTTAAAGGCAGCAACAACCAATTCATAGGGAGCATCAAATATTTCTTCTATAGGTTTCCAATTTTCATTAGAATATAAGCAATTTATGTGTTGAATCAATGATTTAATTTCTTCACGATATATGTTATAATCTTCTAAATTTTCCCTTGTGGCTTTTCCTGTAACAAGAAATTTAATTTTACCATGATATTCAGGATGGTTTTTTAAAAATTTTTCATAGGCTAAAAATCCTCGTAAAATATTTTTACTCATATCTGCCCGATCTGTACGGTAAATTAGAAAATTATCACCCTTAATTTTCTTGATTAAATCTTCATATTTTTTTACTTTTCCACTTCTACCAAGCTCTTGAATTCCAGATGCATCAATTGAAATAGGATAAGATCTAACCATTGTTTGGTGATCATCTCTGTAAACTATATTATTTTCATAATCTACATTATCAGCATATAATTCACAGCTTTTTAAAAAATTATGTGCATATCTTGGAATGTGAAATCCAACAATATCATTTGCAAGTAAACTTTCCATTATTGAATCTATCATATATCTGGGTAAAATTGATAGATAATCAGGTTCTGGCCATGGTACATGAATAAATTGGTTTAAAAATATATTATCCAATTTATATCGAATATAACTTGAAGTAAGATAGAGATGATAATCTTGTAACATAACAAGAGATTTTTCTTTGTTTAAACTAGCTAATTCTATTATTTTATTTGCAAATTTTTTATTAACAGATATATAGCCATCCTTCCAGGAATTATATATCTTCTTATATAATTTCTCATCTTCTGGAGGCTTTCATATATAATGATGAATATACCATAAAATAGAATTTGATATTATATTATAATAATCATCATATTCTTTTGGATTTATAGTTAAAAATTCAACCTGAAAATTTGGGTTATTTCCTGTTAAAGGGATATTATTAGTTTGATATTGGGTTGCAACCTTATTATCCAAAGGATTTGTAGTAGCAGCAATCCAAGTACATTTAACCTGTTCCATTAAGGGTTTTAATGTGGAAACTAGACCACCGCTTCCTAGTTGGGATTTAATTTCATTATCTTCTTTATAAAATTCCACAGGACCCCTGTTAGAGGCTAATATTAAATCTTTATCTGTGAAAAATTTATTTAAATTGCCCATTGAGTTAAATTTAGTGGTTATAGAAATATCCTCCTATTTAATTTCAGATATAATCTCATTAATTTCTCGATTTAAAATTGGTAAATTACTAGGATCTTTAGTTTCAATATAAATTTTTAAAATCGGATCAAAAATAGATGGACGGGCCAGAACATAAGAATCTTCAAAATCTACCCTAACACCATATGTATTATCAATATTGCCTTTTTTCTCTAATTTTTCCTTTAAAATCTGTATTACACGGGATTTATTTTCATGTTCCCATTTAATTGTAAATCCTGTTCTATGATATTCTGGTATTTCATTTGCTAATTGTGATAATGGTTTATTTTCAGATATTATTTTAATTAACATTATAGTAGCAAATATAGGATCAGAACATGATTGAAACTGTGGAAATACATATGTACCAGGTTCATCACCTGCAAAAACTGCTTTTGAATTTACAGCTTTGTTTAAAATTGAATTAACAGGAGCTTTTATTAGTTTTCCATTCTCTTGGGTGACAATTTCTTCCAAGGCTAATGAAAATACAACTGATGATACTATGTTTCCTGGATTTTCTTTTAAACTTTTTTTTGCAAATATACTAATCATGGTTTGGTCTTTTACAACATCTCCAAGTTCATCTATAAAAACTACTTTATCCATTTCATTATCTAAAGATATGCCCAGATCAGCCCCTACTGTTGTAACCACATCTGAAAGTGTTGATATGTTTTCAGATCTGGCTAATAAATCTTTCTCATCATTTGTATCTGAATTTTGGCAACTGAATAATATATTATCCACACCAAAAGAAGCTAATAATTTGGTTATATAGGGCATTATATATTTATTACCACAATTTAACATCCCTTTAGGTCTTTTATTTATTATAACTTCTTTATCTATATTTTTTAAAATAGCATCATGATATTTGTCAAAATATTCATTAACATATTTTAATTGACCTACTTTATCACCACTTACACTTATAGGTCGTGTATCTTCCAAGTGTATTTCATAGTTACTATACATCTTTATAGCAATTTTATTATGATTTGAACTTATATACAGTTGAATGTCACCATTATTAAAACTGGAAAGATAGTGAATAACTGGAAGTGGTATAGTTCCATAGTCATTTACATTATCCCTGCAGCCATTATTCCAGATGTTAATGATTGGCTTATCATTCTGGAGACAGATGTGTCGTCCATTCCAATATTTACTACGCTATTGTGGAGGAAATTACCTAATCTGTTTCCTATTGTGGACATGAATTCATTGGTTATTTCAGAGTTAACATTACCCCTAATCTCTTTTACATATAAGGACATTTTATTAACCCTCCCAAGAAAATGTTTATAAAAATTTTAATCTGCATAATCTGCGTCAATTATAGAATATGGTAAGATTATACTTCCATTTTTAATAGTACTTGAAGATCTTATAATTGAATTTTTACCTATCTCTACATTGCTTCCTGTTACAACACCTTCTTCAATACTGGTATTTTTACCAATATAACAGTTTGTATCTATTATACATCTTTTAAGAAATGAATTGGAACTAACTGTCCTGTTATCAAGTATTATAGAACTTTGTATATTTGTTCCTTTTCCTATGTGGACTCCTTCCCCTATTACAGTTCCTTTAGATAGGGTGCATCTTTCTTCTATGGTACAATTTGAACCTATTACAACAGGTCCTTCAATCCTAACCTTGCTGCCAATATTTATATTATTACCCATCCAAATTTACCTAATTTACCAACATCTTCTTTTAAATTCTTCGGATATATTTTTTGTTTTAATTTCTGGCCTAAAACATCATATGTAGCCTTTAAATATGTTTCAGGCCTACCTATATCATTCCAATATCCTCCAAAAACATATCCATAGATCCCGGCTTTATTATTTATTAATTTGGGAAAAATATCATTGGAAAAATCTATTTCACCATCAAAACCCTCAAAATATTCAAATATTTCAGGTTCAAGTATATATGTTCCGGTGTTTGCCATTCTACTGAATATTTCTTTTGATGATGGTTTTTCCAGATATTCTACTATTTTCTGGTTATCATTTAATACAGCAATACCATAACTTGTAAGATCAGCTACTTCTGTTAATACAAGAGTGGCTAATGCACCTTTTCTTTTATGGAATTGTAGCACTTCATTAAAGTTAATATCACTCAACACATCTCCACTTAACACCATAAATGTTTCATTTAAATATTTTTCTGCATTTTTAACACTTCCAGAGGTACCTAGTGGTGATTTTTCTACTGAATATGTAATTTTAAGTTCTTTATCTGAACCATCCTTAAAGTAATTCATAATATCATTTGAAAGATAATTCAAAGTTAATATAAGGTCATTTAAATGGAAATATTTCAACCTTTCCATTACATGTTCTACTACGGGTTTATTAACTAAAGGAATCATGGATTTAGGTCTTATTAACGTTAAAGGTTGTAATCTTGTTCCTTTACCACCTGCCATTATTACAGTTTTAATAATATCACCTGCCATACCGGGCGTTATTTTTTTTAAAAAAGAAATAAATAATTTATTAAATGTTATTTTGCAGGGAATAAACGACCTCTAATTAAAACTTTATCGCCTATTTCCTCTATATTATCATATGGAACCATCTTTTTATCACCAAGTCCTATTTTTGCAAAAATACCTCCTTCTTTAAGGATAATGGATATGACTTTATTGTTTTTCTCATCCCATTCTACTTCTTTAACTACTCCAACTTGGTCTCCTGATTCGTCAATAACATCTTTACCTAATAAATCATTGTTAATCTTCATAACTTCACACTCCAATTATTTTTTTTAAATTTATCTGCTTTTAAATTCCAAATTTATCCAGTTTATAGAATTTAATACTATTTTTTTTTATCCTCTTTTTTCTGTTAGGATAGATCCTATTGCCCCACCTATTGCACCTTAGTATTGCAAGTACTATTGAGCCAATTGCTGTTAAACCCATATATGCTGCAAGTAAAGGGGATGCTGTGCTCATTATAAATGCAAAGATAGTCAATATAACTGCACCAACAACTCCTATTAAAGCACCATGAATAACACCGTTCATGAGATCTTTGTTAACCATATAACCTACAACAATTCCAGCTAGTAAAACACCAATAGCTGAACCAAATAATCCAAAACTTCCACCAATTAAACTAAATACAATCGCGAGGATAAAACCAATTATAACTGCTCCCCAATTAACCATTTATATCACCTCTTCAATTATTTCATTGTTTATATAATTTTACACTCATTTTAACTTATTTTAAGCCTTATTGTGAATTTGGAAAGTTATGTTAATATGATTTAAATATCAAATCATGTCATTAATTTCACCTCCATATATCTGCATTTTAAATGTGAGGATTTTAAATAAATTTTATTTAAATATTTATCCAATATATTATCTTATTACATTTTATATCATTGTATTACATGTTGTTGTACAAACTTTATATAGTTATGTTATTAAATTTAACTTATTACATCTAAATACATAATAATACACATTGTTACAACAAGTTTAGAATATTTTTAGATATATAACATTAAAACCATAATACAATATTATAAAAAAAACAAACCATCATTACCACAATCCATTATTTAACGTTAATATCCTCTTTATAGAATTATAAAATCTTTATTTAATAAAATAAAATTAATTTAATCTTTAAATCTGATTTAATAATCTTTTTAAAAAAATTTATTTAGATACATATATATTAAATATTAGTAAATCTATATAATATATATTGAAATAGAATGTATTTATCTATAATAGGGTGTAAAAGAAGGAGGTGTAAAATATGGAAATAACAAAATTTAAATGTGAAAATGAAATATTTGCCATATTACTTGGATTAATTGTGGGTATGGTATTTATATTTCTAGTAAATCTTACAGATATAAGTCCATTTAAATTTATGATAAGTTTTTATAATATGATTTTCATAAGCCAAGGCACTTTAAACAACTTCATATTCTCTACTATCCTATTACCTCTTATACTAATAAGTGCAGGGGTTGTTACAAATTTCTTCTTATCAATTAGAAATTGTATATTTGGAGGGATAACAGGTATTTTTTTAATTTTATCCACATTTATTATTGTATATTCATTTGGAACAATATATTTCCCAATATTAGAACAATTACAACCAATAATTGGAGTAGCAGGTATTCCATTAGTATTTCTGATCTATGCTTTTCTTACAGCAATGATAGGATTTATTTTAGGATATCTGGGAAGTTATATAGTTGAACATATTTCATACTATAATAAGCAATGTAATATCAAATAATTATTATTATTATTATTTATAGGAGGACTATTTTTGGAAGATTTAAAACGCTATGTTAGAAAAGTAGGGTTACTCGGAATATCTTCTCTACTAGCTAGTATAAGTCCACTTTTTTTATTACCATTTCTTACAAAAAATTTATCAATAGAAAATTATGGAATATTTGTACAATTTACAGTGACTATGGCTGTTTTACCTGCTATAACCATTCTTGGACTTCCATATACATTTGTTCGATATATATCATCAACAAAAGATTCTAAAGCCATACAAGAAACATTTTATTCAATAGTATTTCTTATAGGTATTGTGAATCTAGGTTTGGCATTTGTATTATTCATTTTTGCAGGGCAAATATCAGCATTTTTATTTGATAATAATCAGGTTGTAGCTTTATTATTACCAATTACAATATTTTTAACTGCATTTATAATGCTTAGCTATGATATACTCCGTACCTTCCATAGAAATAATCTATACACCTTTTTTATAGCAGCCCAAGCATATTCAACTGTTTTAATAGTTGTTTTATTTGTGACTAATGGTTATGGAATATTAGGTGCTATTATTGGTATTTTAATTACACAAATCATCTTTTTTCTTATAATGTTTTCAATAGTTGTGAAAATGATAGGGTTTTCATTTCCTAAATTCCATAATACTAGACAATATCTTAATTTTGGTATTCCAACAATACCTAATAATCTTTCCACATTTATCCTGGATGCAACTGATAGATATATTATTGGCTATTTAATAGGTATGCCTGCTGTAGGTTATTATTCTGGTGGATTTCTATTAGGAAGCTTGATAATTGTTCTATTATCTCCATTTTTCACTCTTCTACTACCAATACTAGCTCCATACCATGCAATAAACGATATTAGTAATATAAGACGTTATTTAAATCATTCAATTAAACTTTTTTTAGTAGTTGCTATTCCTGCAACTTTTATTTTAAGTACACTTTCTAAAAATCTTTTATTAGTTTTATCCACTCCAGAAATAGCAGCAGAAGGGTATACAATAACTCCTATTGTAGCTGTTGGAGGTATTTTTTATGGTTTATATGGAATTATTACACAAATAATTGTACTTGAAACAAAAACTCATCTAACAGGAAATATATGGATTTTTGCAGCAATATCCAATTTAATTATTGCAATAATAATGGGATATATATTTGGAATAATTGGAGTTGCAATAACAACATTGGCAGCATATCTATTCGCATTTCTCTTAACAAGCCATTTTGCATTTAAATTTATTCGGTGTAATTTTTACTATGCATTTATATTAAAAGCTGTTAGTTCATCAATTATAATTACACTTTTATTATTATATATAAATCCTCATGGGCTTGGTTTCATCCTTTTCATCATATTATTAGCATTTATTATCTATTTGATAATAATGTTAATTTTAAAAGGTATCAGAATGTATGAAATATATTTCTTTTTGGATATATTGAAAGATTCATATTATAAACATAGAAATAAATTATTATCAAGATCATAAAAAAAACCAAAGGATAATATTTAAAATAAAAATATATAAAAAAATGAAATTTAAAAATATATTCTTATTTGGTTTTAAAAGAATTATACTTAAAAATATTTTTTTCTTATTAATCTCCATCTTTTATCCAGTTTCCTGATTTATCTTTATGATAACTTTTTTTAACAGCAGACCATGCAACTTTAAAGGATGTTTCCTCTCTTGAAGCATCAGCTTTCCGATCTTTAGCTTCTTTATATTCTTCCCATGCATTGTTAAATGCTTCTTTAAAGATTTCCTATGCATGTTTAGGAAGATTATACCGTACACTCTTAGGTAGCTCCTTTATTGTATCATATGGCATTATTTAAAACCTCCATATTGGTTTTTTTTATATTTAATTTATGGTTTATATATCAATTAATGGGTGAAAATTCATATTTTTAAAATATCACTTTATCCAATTTTCTTTATATCTTAAAAAAAAAATTAGGATAGATAAGGTTTATTTATAATATTATTTGGATAGGGGATCTTTGATTAAAACAGTATCCCCTACTTCTTTGACTATATCAATGGGTATTATTTTATTATCACCTAAGCCAATTTTTGCTGTAATACCTGCTTCTTGAAGTTCCAATGCTATAACTTTTTTAGAGCTTAAATCCCATTCAACATCTTTAACAAAACCCATATGATTACCTGATGCATCTATTACTTCTTTTCCAATTAGTTCTTGGTTAATTTTCATTAAATACACACCTCAAATTATCTATTTTATTAAGCCATTTAAATACATCTTAATACATTTAATTGTAGCTTATATTTGAACTTTAAAACTTATATATATCACCTTTAAAAAAGAGTATTATGTTTTAAAAGTTATCAATGCTTAATAATAGAGTTACTATATTTGATCCTAATGTAGAGATTTAATAAAATAATTACCTAGAATATTTTAAATAACCAACTATAGATACAAAAACAGATAATAAATTATTAGAATTATAAAATAAAAAAAAACCCCTATTGGAGTTTATTTGGATATTTAATTTTAAACTGGTTACAATCTCTCAATATATCCTGTGACTTATTTCCATATTTATGTATATCTTTCTAATTATTTCTACATCTTTTTTGCTGGATCTAAGTATATAACTACAATAACTATTGCTATAATAATTAGATAAATTTTAAAGATCTATTAATTACCTGTTTTAAAAAATATTATAAAAAGGAATGTAAATGTAATTGAAACATCGGATTCAGGATTTCATTCATTTTTTAGCATTTTATCCTTTTCTTTAATGGTTAATTCATTTACAATTGCTTTTGGCAGTCCTGTTTTAAGAATTTTACCTCCACGCATAATTGAAGCCCTGTCACAGACATCTAACACAAAATCCATATCATGGCTAATTATCAGAAATGTTTGGTTCATTTCATCTCGAGCTGTTCTTATTGAATCTGTAACTTGTATCCTTGTTATTGGATCCATGGTACCTGTTGGTTCATCTAAAATGACCACATTAGGTTCTTTTATTAAAACTTGGGCTAATGCTACTCTATGACGTTCTCCACCACTTAATTCTTCAGGATATTTTGTTAATATTGTTTTTGCGTAATTTTCATCAAACCCCACTGCATGTAAAACATATTGTGCTTTTATTTTAGCAAATTCAGCTGGTAGTTCAAGGCTAATTGCATCGGTCAAATTACCTAAAACATTTTGATGAGGATATAAACTGTATTCTTGATGTAAAATTCCAAGATAAGGTTTTACACGACCCCTACCTGTTACACCCTTCTTTACCATACTTATCCATTCTTCTCCCAATTTGACATTGATCTGACCGCTGCTAGGATCTGTGAGTCCGAATAAAATCCTTTATAATGTTGTTTTACCTGCACCTGAGAGACCTACAACACCATATATTTCTCCGTCATTAATTGTGAGATCTATTCCATCAACAGCTTTTACAACCCCTCTTTCAATGGAATAATAATATTTTTTGACTTCCTCCATTTTTATAACTGGCCTACCTGTTTTAAATTCAATTCTCTTTTTTGGTAGTGGTACATGGCTCATAAAACTCTTTACAACTGTTTCAGGATCTCCTTCCTCTATAATCTCTCCTTTATCCAGCCAGATAGCATAATCTGAAAGATGTCGCATAACCTCTGGCCAGTGGGAAGTGACTACCATTGTTCTTCCTTTACTTTTAACTCCTTCAATTATAGCCTGATGAATTAATTCAGCGGTTTTAGGGTCTAAAGTTCCTGTTGGTTCATCAGCT
>JAQVTJ010000052.1 GCA_028700095.1 Methanobacterium sp.
TATTGCAGGACCTAATGGTGGCCCTGGTGTTGCTTTTCCGCCGTCTATAAGAATTTCTACGGTTTCTTTTGCCATTAATCTGCCTCCTTCTGTATTAATCTTATTTGGTCACCTTTAACTGTAACAGGAATTGGAACTGCAGCTTCTATAAGTTCTAAGACTACATCTTCCTTTGATTCATCTATCCTGACAACTTTAGCTTTTTCTCCCTTAAATGGGCCGGATATAAGTTCTACAATACTTCCCTTTTGTACTGAAGCTAATATAGGTTCCGGATTTAGAAAGCTTTTTACTTCTTCGTAGGGTATTTCTCCTTCAATAGCACCTTTCATATGAGGTACTTTAAAGGCGGGATTTTGCATATCTATCTTGGTTGATGATTCAACTAAAATATATCCCCTGAGGCTTTCTGGAACAAGGATGGAATTAACTTCGATCCCACTGTTTTTAACATTTCTGCCTATTAACCTTGCTACGTTTTTTTCTTGACCTACAAGGGTTCTTATTGCATAAATCAAACTATCACTAACCTTTAATAAATTTCTTAACTATGTGTTAAATAAATGATTTTAATTCTATATCTTGAAAAATTATAATTCATTAACGTAGATTTAAAAGTTGGGCTGCCATGCTTAATATAAAACCAACACTACCTATTACCAGAACACCTAGCCCTGTTATTTTTGCCACATTCACAAATTCTTCTCTACCTGGTTTTTTAGACACATGCAAAACTCTTTGGCAGAGTTTTATAAAATCGACGATAGATTTTTTATTTAAGTTCATAGAAACACCCGCTTCGGTTATATATTTATCAAGAATGAGAATTTTCAAAATTTAATATAGATCACATTAGGAGGATATGGGTTTAGAGATTTATAAACCTTTCCATTTACTGGAAGATTTATAATCACTAAACATAAGAAATAGGATAGATATTTAATTTTTATGAGTTTTTCCATTAATAAAATGTTTAGATTAAAAAACACCATCTATAAATTCTTCCAATGAAGATTCAGTAACACTTTCATGTTGTTTTTCTTCAATATATTCCTTTTCTCCAGGCATTCCAAATATATGTGGTGATTTTACTCCAGCAACAACAATTGTTGTTCTGATAACATTTTCAAGGTCTTCCTGTATTTGTGTTCCCCATATTATGTTTGCATCTGGATCTAATTCATCAGCAACTATTTGAACAACTTTTTCAGCTTCATGTAATGTTAGATCTGAACTTCCTGATATATTGATTAATGCACCTTTTGCATTGGATATATCGAGATCAAGAAGTGGACTGTTAAGTGCTTCATGTACAGATTCTATGGCTCTGTCACCAGAATCTGATTCACCCATACCAATCATAGCCATACCAGATCCCATCATGATACTTCTAATATCGGCAAAATCAAGGCTTACAAGACCAGGTTTGGTTATGAGTTCTGTGATTCCTTTAACTGCTCTTCCAAGCAGTTCATCTGCAACCATAAATGCTTTGTTAATAGGTAGATTAGGTGCAACTTCAAGTAGTTTATCATTTGGTATTACTATTACTGTATCTGCAGCACTTTGAAGTTTTTCAAGTCCTTTCTCAGCATTTTCTCTTCTTCTAAGACCTTCTGCACTGAAAGGCATAGTTGCTACTGCAATTGTTAAAGCACCTATTTTTTTTGCTAATTTAGATATAACTGGTGCTGAACCTGTTCCGGTTCCTCCACCCAACCCACATGTTACAAAGACCATATCGGCCCTTTCAAGTTTTTCTTTGAGTTGTTCTTCACTTTCTTCAGCACTTTCTTCTCCGATATCAGGCATTCCACCTGCACCGAGTCCGCCACATGTAGATCTTCCAATCAACAGTTTATGATCTGATTTTGAATAAAAGAGATCTTGTGCATCAGTATTAACACAAAGTGTGCCTGCACCTTCAACTCCTATCTCTGCAAGTCTTGAAACAGTATTATTTCCAGCCCCTCCAGTTCCTACAACGAAAATTTTAGCACGGCTACGTTTAATTATCTCTTTAAGATCGCTGTCGATGTCGTCTTCATGTGAATTGTGCTCTTCCATGGTTAATCTTTCCTTTCTTTTTTCAGATTCCTTTATGGTATTGTTTATAAGAGATCTCAATTCTTACCCCCACAGCTAATGTTTTATTATATTAAGGTGTTATTGCACTAACTTATATTTAAAAGCAACAGTATTTTTTTAGATGATAATTTAAAGTGAACTAGGTTTTTTTTAAGCAAATATTCATTTAAATCTCTTGAAATCTTATATTACGAAACATATTTTTTTTAATATATTACCCAAATAGATTTGTCTTTTTAAAAAATTTAAAATAAAAAAATTTTAATTTTTATAATGTTCTAGTGTAAGATTTTAAGGTCTTGGCATTGCAATGATCTCATTTATTTTAAGATCAAAAAAGTTTCCCATATGTGCTGGTTTTAAAACAATAGCTGCATCTAAACCTGTTGCACTTCCACCTACAGCAATAATTTCTGTATCAGTAGGTATAAGACTAGCATCACATGCCATTATACTAATTTCCACACCCACTTTAATTCCTTGAGAAAATAGGCGAAGAGTAGCTGCAATAATTTCAACTGGAGTTATACCTCCAAATTTATTGGATATTCCTCTTCCAACACCGCTTAATGAATGGGTTCCAATATATATTTTCACACCCATATTTTCTAATTCATTTCTGTTTTCAGATTCAATTTCAATAATATCATCACCCTTAAAACCAGCATGATGTGTTATATTAACAATATTCACATCAGGATCTCTGATGTTTTTTGCAAGTTTAACACCAGATCTTCCTGATGCAGATGCAACAACAATATGTTTAATACCAAGCTCTTTTCTTCTAATTTTTACAAGTTCAATTAATTTATTGGTATTTTCCTCTCCAGAATTTTCAAAGTAATGGATAGATTTTTCCATAATATCAAACATCTCCTATTAATATTATTCTATATATAAAAAAAAATATATTTATTCTTTTTTTTAATATTATAATAATAGAATATAATATTATGTTGTAATATTTCCTTCTTTTTTTTAGAGATTTCTTCTTTATTATCAAATGAAAAAAGTTAACTATTAAAATATACATAAAAAAATATGGTGATGCAATAATGAATGCATTTGATTTTCTTACAAAGGATCGTATTAAAAACCCTGATAAGGGTATTACGATGATTTTAGACAAAGGTATGGGCCCTAATATGGTTGAAGACTTTCTAAAGTTAGCAGGACCATATATTGATTTTGCAAAACTTGGATGGGGAACTTCTGCTATACATGAAAGGGAAATAATAAAATATAAGGCAGATACATATTTATCTAATAATATTATCCCATATCCTGGGGGAACACTCTTTGAAATTGCATATATTAAAGATAAAGTTGATGAATTTTTAGTTGAATCTGATAAATTAGGATTTAAGGCCATAGAAATATCTGATGGTACAGTTAATATAACACCTAAAGAAAGATCAAGAATAATAGGTGAAGTTAAAGAATTGGGATTTAAGGTTTTAACAGAGGTAGGTAAAAAAGATCCAAAACAAGACCATAATTTCACAGCCCAAGATCGGGTGAAACTTGTAAAATTAGATCTGGAAGCTGGTGCAGATAAAGTTATAATAGAAGCAAGAGAAGGTGGAAAAGATTTAGGTATTTTCAATGTTAAAGGTGATGTAAAAGAAGAGGATATCCAAGTTTTTATTGATAATATTGATATTAATAATTTAATATGGGAAGCACCCCAAAAAGACCAGCAAACCTATCTCATACTTAAATTCGGAGCTAATGTTAATCTTGGAAATATATATCCTGAAGAAATCACCGCACTTGAAACAATGAGAAGAGGTTTAAGAGGAGATACCCTAGGAAAGGTGGATATTTTATGATAGATAAAATTACCATAATAGGCGGCTATAACAAACAAGGAGAAAAAGAACCTGTAGAGAAGGTAATTATAAAAAAAGGGGAAATATTTGGTGTTGTAGGTCCAACTGGAAGTGGTAAAAGTTCACTTATAGGAGATATAGAACAATTAGCACAGAAAGATACTTTTTCCAAGAGAAAGATTCTTGTAAATAATAAAAAACCAAGCTATGATGATAGAACTAACCCTCGTAAAAAAATGGTTGCCCAATTATCCCAGAATATGAATTTCCTAGCTGATATGAGTGTTGGTGATTTTTTAAGTCTCCATGCTAAATGCAGAGGTGCAAGCAGTAAATGTGTGGATGCTGTAATAAAACTTGCAAACACACTAACAGGAGAACCAATAAAATCTGATCATGAACTTACAATATTAAGTGGAGGACAATCAAGGGCATTAATGGTGGCAGATGTGGCAATTATCAGCAATTCACCAATAGTACTTATTGATGAAATAGAAAATGCAGGTATAAAAAAACATGATGCCCTTAAAGTACTTTCAGGACATGGGAAAATAGTTATGGTTGTAACCCATGATCCAGTACTTGCACTTATGACAGACAGAAGAATTGTAATGAAATCCGGGGGAATGGAAAAAGTAGTAGGCACTACACCCGCAGAAAAATCTCTTTCTAAAAAATTAAATAAAATAGATGAGTTCATGTTAAGCTTAAGAGATAAGGTAAGAAATGGAGAAGTTATTGAAGACATAGAAATGGGGGATGTTGGATTATGAAGATTATAATTGTTGCAGGAACCCCAGGATCTGGAAAAACAGCAGTATTAATACATGCACTTCGAAATCTTAAAGAAAGAAATATAAAATCATCAGTTATTAAAATAGACTGTTTATATACTGATGATGGTAAAAAATTTGAAAAAATTGGCATACCCACAAAGGTTGGTTTGTCAATGGATATGTGTCCAGATCACTATGCAATCTATAACATAGAAGATATGATAGAATGGGCTGATGAAAACAATTCAGAATATCTTATTGTTGAAACAGCAGGATTATGTCATAGATGTGCACCATATACTGTAAATAGTTTAGGAATATGTGTTATTGATGCTACAAGCGGTCCAAACACACCACTTAAGGTAGGTCCATTTCTAAGTACAGCAGATATTGCTGTTATAACCAAGGGAGATATGATATCACAAGCAGAAAGGGAAATATTCAGAGAAAGAATACTTGAAGTTAATCCCAACTGCAAAGTAATAGAAGCCAATGGACTTTCAGGACAAGGATGTATAGAACTAGCACAAGAAATTATCAAATCCAAAGAAGTATCTCTTGAAGAAGAACAATTAAGACATTCAGCACCACTTGCAGTTTGTACATTATGTGTTGGTGAAACAAAGGTTAACAAAAAACATCATAGAGGCATACTTAGAAGAATTGACGGATTCCAAACATATGAAGGAGAATAGAAACCTAGAAAACCCAAAAAAAATAGGATAAAAAAAAAGGGAAGAGGGAATGATATGAAAAACAACTCCATAATTACAGATCAAAAATCCCAAATAATAAAATTATTACCTGGTTTCAACTGCGGAATATGTGGATATGCTAGATGTGATGAATTTGCACATTCACTAATAAAAAGTGAAACAGAGCTTGAGAAATGTAAATTTTTATATCAGGAAATATTCAATGAAAAAAGAGATGAACTAGAAGAATTACTAAGACAAGAACATATATTACCTGTTGAAAAAAAACCAGTAGGTCTCTTAGATGGATATGAAGCAGATTTTATTTTAAACCCCATTCCAAAAGAAAGCTCTTGCAGAGAAGTTCTCTACCCATTTACCCGGAAAATCCTTAAAAAAGGAGATTTTATAAGATACAGACCTTTAGGATGTCCAATAATACATTTTGCAAAGATATTAAATGAAGATAATGGACTAATAACAGTTCATATGATTGGACCATGTCATAGAATTAATCCAAATATGGAATTTGATTATCAAGATATAGGTGTATGTATGGTAGGTGGGTTTGAAGGAATAATAGATGGAAAACTACCAGCTATAGGTGAAACCATTAGATTCCTACCAGGACATTGTATGATGCAAAAGGTTCATTCTGGAGTTATTGTACAACTTGTAGGTAGAAGAGCTATTATAGAAGGAATAGACCTCAAAGTATGGGCACCACCAATAAAAGGATAAAAAAAACTCACATCCATTTTTTTTTTAAATCCCAATTTTTAATAAAATCTAAAAAAAATAAAAAATTTTATATTAAAAACCCCCAATAAAAAAAAAATAATAAAGAAAAAAATCCCTAAATCTTATATTATACTTTAAATTAAGATTTTTTTTTTTTGGGACAAATTAAAATATATAAAATCTAACAAGGAAGAAAATGAAGAAATCTCAATATATCCAAAAACGCCCATATACAAAAAATGAGAGAAAATATATTTTAATCCCTGTTAAAACAGATTATATTAAACCCAATGAATCCTATGATATAATTATTAAATCTGCAGCTCCCCTTCTACAAGATGGAGATTATCTGGTAATATCTGAAACACCAATATCTATATCACAAGGCAGACTTTTGGATGAATCTAAATATAAACCTTCTTTTATTTCATTTTTACTGGCAGATATATGGTCAAAATATTTATGGGGATACATATTAGGACCTATGTTTAAAATAAAAACTAGAACAATCAAAAACCTCAGAAAACTACCACCTCAAGCTCGAACCCATAAAAAAGTAATATTAGAATATTATGGTCTCAAACATGCATTAAAACCAGCATCTGAAGCTGGAGTTGATCTAAGTAATGTACCTGGAACCTTTGTTTCCCTATTACCTGAAAATCCCACTGATGTTGCAAAGGATATTGCCTGGAAAATATTGGAACATCACCAAACAGATATAACAGTGATGATTATTGATACAGATGCATGTTACCAGTTAATTGGAAAAAAATTTACATCACTTCCAATTGCAGTGCAGGGTATAAAATCAGATCTTGGAATTTTCGGATATTTAATTGGAAGATTTGGAAAAAAATTAGGACCCACACCATTAGGTGTTTCAATACCAGAAAAACTTGACACCCTCCTTGAAATAGCTAAAATAGCAGAAGAATATCATGAAAATAATGAAAATAATGAAAAAAATATAAAAACAATATATGATATGGAAAACATTTTTGAAGAAGATATTACCGGAATAACAATTGAAATGCTCAACTCAGTTGAACATACACCAGCTATTATAGTTAGAAGACCATTTTAATCCACTATAAACCTATTTATAATTAGTTAAATTGTCATTAAAAAATTATAAATACTATTTGTTAGTATATACCATATTATCAAAGTTTACATCAACAAATTAAAAAAATATATATATAATTCGATGTATAAAAACTTTATAAATTATACATTAATAACAGTTAATTAATATTTCCATAAAAAAAAACAGTATGTAAGAATATTCATTTAACTTTATAATAAATTATTTAACCATATCTAGGGAATTAATATGGACGGAGGGGCAAAAATGCTTGATGATCCAACATTTCAAGAAATTATAATAGACATAACAAATGATGAAGAAAGTAGTGTTCCAATTATTGAATGTTTATTAAAAGAAAAAACAACTGATGAAGAAATTGCAGAAGAAACCGAAATTAGATTGAATATTGTAAGAAGGATTTTATACAAATTATATGATGCAGGAGTTGCAACCTATAAAAGAAGTAAAGATCCTGAAACACAATGGTATACCTACAGCTGGAGATTTGAGCAAGAAAAAATCACAGATATTATAAGCAGAAAATATGAAAAATTTTCCAAAGAAATTGAAAAATCCTTAGAATATGAAGAAGAAAATATGTTCTTTTTATGCAGTTCAAATGAACATAGGTACAACTTTGATGAAGCATCAGAAAATAACTTCCAATGCCCAAAATGTGGTGGAGCACTTGAATATCAGGATAATTCAACTATAATAGTTGAATTAAAACAGATGATGGAGAAAATTACCTAAAAATTCTCTAAATAATATTATTATTATTTTTTAATTAAATTATGAAATATAGGACATTTTTTTTATGAAAACTATTTTATACTTAGATCCATTAAAAACACTAACATGTGGGCTGCCCTAATAATATAATAGAACATTCTAAGGCAGTAACAAAAAAAGCGTTGCAAATGAGTTCTAATTTTATGGATAATAATAATTCTTATGTGGATCTTAAACTTGTTGAAACAGGTGCAATGCTTCATGATATTGGCAGAACAAAAACACATACAATTAAACATGCAGTTGTGGGTGCAGAAATATTAAAAAACCTTAATTTTCCAGATAATATCATAAACATCACACTTAAACATATAGGTGCAGGAATACCTTCTAATGAGATAGAAATACTTAAAATTCCACCTGGAGATTATATGCCCTCTACCTTAGAAGAAAAAATAGTTGCACATGCAGATAATTTAACAAATGGAACAAAAGAAGTAAATATTGATTTTATCACTAAAAAATGGACTAAAAAGCTTGGAAAAAACCATTCTTCCATTAAAAGACTTAAAAAACTAGATAAAGAACTAATAATATAAATTAAAATAAAACTATTATAGATAATTTCTTTTAACTTATTTTTTTAATTTATATTTTTTTTAATTTTTGGGAATTTTTTGTATTTTTACCTATTTTGTTCTTAGCGTTCGTTAGGTTGTGTTTTTGCGTTTTATGGTGTTTAGTTGTAGTAGGTTGTAGCAGAAGCATGTGAAGATGTTTTTTTTATATGTGTTCTGAGTGTTGTGGTTACTTTCACATGTCCAGAGTGGAATATGTTTTTGATTACGGATTATGGTCGTTCTCCAGGTGCTATTTTTCGTGTTATTCTTTTGTTTGTAGTTTTTATCGGATATTTAACAGATGACCTCGTGTTGCACGGTTCATGGTAGCATTATAACCTTCGCATTTTCATCCAAAATATCCTCGATCTCTGTAATTTACTTCTCCAGGTTGTGTTAGGTCTACTTAGCTGTCGTGCAATGATGAGGGGGAAGTTTCGAGTTATCTGATTAATTGATGGCCAATATCCATTTTACTACGTAATTTGTAGCCAAAACAGGATTTTTTGTTTTTTTTACTGTCCCTTCACCATCTTTGCTTCTTCTAATTTTGGCACCGGGTTCGCGTGGTTCAACTACTTTTTTATGGCCTGGATCAGAGGTTATGAAAGTGGCATCTTGTATAACACCTTTTTTAACATTTAAACCTTTGGCATCTATCTGTCTTTCTAATTCTTCCCATATTCTTCCGACTTTACCTGTATCAATTCAACGTTCTCTTAAAGCCCAGACCGTAGGAACGGTCTGGGATCCTTTCAGGAAATCCTAAAAACTTGTGGAATGAAATACGATCATTAGCCTGTCTTTCAAGCTCTGGATCCGACAAACCGTACCAGGATTGCAAAACCAACATCTTCATCATAGACTATTTCATCAATATTAGGCCTACCACCCTTTTCTGCGTGATTATCATACATAGAACTTATTCTTGGCCTGAAAATCTCCCAATTTATATGGGTATCCATCTCAGCCAACTTATCACCCAGTTCTTCCACACGAGCGTACTGCTTATTCATGAAATATTTCTCAAAAGACTTCATAATACCCTTATACACATAATAACATATAAATATAAACCAATTACCTAATCAAACCACATAAAAACCATAAAAAAATAACCAAAATCATTAACTTCTAAAAAAAAAAATACAGTTTATCGAAATTCTCTATAAATTATTTAGTTATTTTACAAAATTTATGCACAGATTATTTTTATAAATTCAACTAAAAACATATTTTTTTATTATTATTATAATAATAAAGGTTAAAAAGAAAATAAGAGTTAATCTATTTTTTCTTTTAAGTGTTTTATAGATTTATATTGTAGACATCTTTTACATATGTACCGTATTTAGTGTGATAGTCTATCATTACTTCATAAAAATAGTCTTTGGACTTAATCAGATCAGGGTTTATATTATAATATATAGGTCCATCAGCACTGAGATGGTCGTTTTTCAGTACTTTACATTTTTCTCCATATTTATTGTAACGTTTTAACTGGATATGAAGATTTTTATTAGGTAGAACTTCGTATTTTCTGGTTTTGGGATTGTATGCCACTGGAAGGGCAAATAATGAATTAACATTTTCGCCATATTCAATTGCACTTAGAGGTTTATTAATATTAAAATATCCTGACAAGTCGTAAGGGTATATTAGTGCCTTTAAATCACGTATATGTATATTCACTTCTTTATATGTACGATGCCATTCACCATCAGAGCTACCCCAATAAATAATACAGAGTTTATAATCCCCATAACCCCACTTTTCTGATCTCAGATCGAAACTCCCCAATGTACAATCATTCACAATTTGGTCTCCACGCGTAACATCAGCATTTAAGCGATACACGTAACAATGAATATATCTGAAAGACTCCCAGTTATCATTTACCATGAAATATGCTTTTACAGATGCACCAGTACCTTTTTGCATGTACCAGTCAGTACCTAATTAACCCAGTTGTCCCCTGAATCATCTTGCATCGCGTGACATTTCATTTCTGTTTTGTCTTTTGCGTTTACTGCGGGTGTTGCAGCTATTAAAACTCCCATCATAGCTATTATAGCCATTATAGAAATTATCTTTTTATGTTTCATTTTCCGAACCCTTTTTTTTAAGATTTTAAATTAAACATTTTTTTCTATTTTTTTTTAAATATATTGGAATACCCTCACTTATTAAAACATATTTAATTATTATATATTGTATGATATTTAGTTATTTATTATAATATTATAAACTTATTTTTAACAAAATAAACCTAAAAATAATAAATAATTTCTATAATAATTATAATAATATTATCCAAAGAATAAATTTTTAAAAATATATCTTAAAAAAAAGGTTTTATATATTAATATTTTTATAAAATAAATCCTATACCATGGAGAATTTATATTTGAAACTTGAAAACCAACCTAAAAATATTATAGTATTTACAGGTCCTTCTTTACAACCAAAAGAGGCTCAAAAATAC
>JAQVTJ010000053.1 GCA_028700095.1 Methanobacterium sp.
AATTAGGTCATGCCCTGACCGGGACTCGAACCCGGGTAATAGGATCCGCAATCCTACGTGATATCCGCTACACTACCAGGGCTTTATATACTTGATTTTTTTCATATATATATATTTTAGATATAAAAGAATGTAAAAAAGATTAAAACATTTTTACATATAAATATCAATTAACTCTTTTTCTATTTAAATTTTAACATTGAAATAAATTTTTTTTCCTAAAAATTATAATACTAAAATCATAATATAAAAAAAAATGCATATATTTTCTAAAACAATGGAACAATATAATATAATTGGATCCATGTTAATATCAAACCAAGAATAGCACCTGCCAAAACTTGGTAAGGTGTATGTTTATTAAGTTTTATCCTACTCCACATAACAAATGGAATAATAATACAAAAAATAATTTCAGGACTACCAAATAAATAAATTAAAGCTGCTATAGGGCCAGCTACACCCATAACATGTATGCTAATTTTCCATGAAAAATTAATAAAAAGAATTAACACTGTATTTGAGAAATAAACAAACATAAGAGCTATTGTTAATACAGGAGCATTAAATATATAAAGTACTAAAAATCCTATTATATATGAAAAAACCGCTAAAATAAGTGGTGATGTTCTTTTATTTCTGTCTGTTATATCTAGATCTGTATTCATTTTTTTTATTAGAATTAAAGAAGTTAGAATTGGGAAAAAAACTGCGAATAATAAACATATTAAAGTAATAAATATTGAATTTTTAAAACCTAAAAGAACATAATTTATAATAATAAAAACAGGTATGGATACAATTGGAGGTGGAGTTATAGTTGAAATAAACTTTGCAAATAGTTCTTCAAATTTTTGATCTCCTAATTTTTCCATTATTCCAAACACCTTCTTTTTTTTTATTAAATAATATAAATACACAACAAAAATTTATATATAAATAATATTTTTTAAAAAATATCATATACAATATAAGCTGTTAAAGTTTTTTTTTATATTATTTATTCCCAAACATATAACTTATAAATATAATTTCCATTAGTTTTTACAGCTACACCAACATTTTTAGCATCTTTAAAGTTTCCTTTAGATGTAATTTCCATACCTTTAAGATAATTCATCTCAACTAAAAGATAATTTCGATTACCTAAATTTTTTTTAAGAAAAGGTTCAGCAATATTCCGAGCAGATACTATGGCTTGTATTGGATCTTTACCTTCTGAAAGTGCTTGAGATATTTCTTCTAAAATTGTGTAATCATCAAAACCTATGCACTGAGCCATTAATTCAGATGTATCTTGTGCTTCTATAAAATAGTTTTTTGTTATATAAGGATGAGTAGGGAAGATATTAGTATTTGTAATAGTTAAAATAAGTATAAAAATAGGTATTAATGCCAATACCATATCTATACTGAAAAATAATCCTTTATTATTATTCAACATTTTTTTTTTACACCTAAAAAAAAAAAATATTTTTTAAATATATATTTTTTTTTATTGAATATTATAAGGAGGATTTAAGGGTTTATTTTTCACTTATTAATTTTACAATTTTATCCTTCTTTTTTATGGCATCTAAAGCTGCAATTTCCACTTTATCCTTCATAATATCAAAATCTTCTGGTTCTATGTCTCCGACAATTTTTTTAATTTTAGTATATGCTGCTTCACGAAATAAAGGTTTTAATTCTTCTTCTTTCCCATTTTTCACAAGTTTTGAAACACCTGTATTATCAACAAATCCAATTTCATCAATTTTAACCCCTACATCTGATATTACCTTTTTAATATTAGATGCAATATTTTCAGGAGCTATAATCATTAAAGAATCAACAGAAACACCAAGAGGATCTATATCAAGCTTTTCAAGCATATCCAATACCTTTGGATTTACCATTCCTCTGATTTTATCTTCATAGAAAGTTAATCCTAAACCTGTTGTTTTGGTTATTTCATGAGCATCTCCTCTTAAACCACCATTTGTAACATCTGTCATTGCATGGATTTCTGGTAAGAGTCCTGATTGGAATATAGCTTCAGATGATTTAATAAAATTAATATCCATTGTTTCCCATACAACATCAAACAACCCATGATAAATTGCTGTTGTTGTAATAGTACCTCCACCTGAACCTTCTGTAAGAAGTATAACATCACCTGATTCTGCATTTTTCCTGGCAGTTGGAGGATATTGGGATATTCCAACAGCACCAACAGCACTGACCAGTCTATCACCTAATACCATATCTCCACCCACTCTAAGAGTGCTGCCTGCTACTAAAGGCACATCTACAAGTTCAGAAACTGCACATACTCCTGCGGTAAAATCAAAAAGTTTTCCAACATCACCATCATCTGCAAGATGAAGATCACTTAACATAGCAATTGGATCTGCACCCATAACACAAACATCTCTTAATGTAGCCCTGGCAACATGGAATCCTCCTAAAAATGGATATTCACTAAGTCTTGAATGAATACCATCCACTGCAGTAGTAATATACACATCATTTGAATTAACTTCTGATTTAACAACCCCACCATCATCCTGTGCTGATGGAGAAATATATGCACTGCTTTTAGTCCTTGAAACAATTTCTGCAATCTTTCTATGTACAAAAAAGTCTCCTGCACCACGAGATCCTACACCTATTTCACCCATTGCAATATGCGACTTGGGATATTTAATTAATTCCTTCATAGATTCATCAGGATAGGAATCAATTTTAAATGTATATTTAACTTCCTCAATAACTGCAGCTGCCATTTCTTGAGCTTTTTCATTATCAATATCTTTATATTCTAATATTTTTTTTGTCAGATTTTTTTGGACGGTTTTTTCGTCTTCATACCTTAGTGTGCGTCTTACAAATCCTTCTATATCCACTTTTACAACACCCTTTTATATGTGTTTATTTATGATCTAATATATATTAATAATTATTTACTAAAAAGTAATATTAAATTTTTTACAATATTTTTTTTTTTTTTTTTTAGATATATATTTATTGTATAAGTTCAACAAAATTTTTAAGAATTCTTAGTCCATTATTACCACTTTTTTCTGGATGAAACTGTGTTGCAAAAATATTTTCCAAACATACAACAGCAGGAACATCAATACCATAATCAACTGTTGCAGTTATTATTTTTTTATCATCAGGATCAACATAATAAGAATGAACAAAGTACATGAAATCATTGCCAACACCATTTAATATTGGACAGTTATCACTAATATTTAGTTGATTCCATCCCATATGCGGAATTTTAAAACCATGGGTCTTTATAGAATTAGGGAATTTTAAAACTTTTCCTTTAAAAATATCAAGTCCAGAAATACCTGGACTTTCCTCACTACTAGTAAAAAGAATTTGAAGACCTAGACAAATACCTAAAAATGGTTTGCCATCATCAATATGATTATAAATAGAATTTTCATAACCCTTTAAATTTTCTATAGCATTTCCAAATGCACCAACACCAGGTAATACAAGTGCATCTGCATCATTCAACTCTTTAATTGAAGAAGAAATAACAGCTTCTGTACAAATCTTTGAAAATCCATTTTTAATACTTTTAAGATTTCCTGATCCATAATCAATAATTGCTATCATTTTTTTTGGGGGTCCTCAAATATTTATTATATAAATAGATCTTTAAAAATTTTTCATTTTTTTTTATCTAACTTTATAATAATCTTTAACTCTTATTGTATCATTTAGATGTGGTGTTGAAATTTCATGCAATACTGTGTTTTCTGTGGAAACTATAGAATGCACTTCTTCAGGTTCAATTCTTATGGTATCATTTTTTCCAAAGTATTCTTTACGTTCTTCGAATTCTATGTAACCTGCACCATTTACAATATACATTGTTTCATCTTTTTGTGAATGATAATGGAAAGAAGTTTGATATCCTTCTCTTATGAATAGTTCTTTGGTTAGATATTTTGCAGTGTTAATAAGAATTTTTTCATATCCCCATGGTTTATCTTCTCTATTTTCATATTCTTTTTTAATAGATTCAAGTTCTTTTGATGTGTCAATAGCCATCCAAAACAGTCCATTTTCTTTATAATAGCCAAGTTGGTTGTTTTTAGCTAACATTGGAAATACTGTTTTTTCAATATCTCCTCTATCAAAGTTTCCAAAGTCAATTTCTCCCTTTGAAAAATATACTCCTCCATTAATATAATAGTCAAGTACTGGTTTTTCTTTAAATGAAACAAGTCTATCTCCACTTATTTCAACAATTCCATATGGTGAAACCATTTTGGTTATAAATATTGAAAGTGGATAATCAGATTTTTCACCTTGTTCAATCATTTTTTTTATATTTAAATCTGCAACAACATCACCATTTCTTATTACACATTGTTCACCCTCTTCAAGACTTTCCATACCTAATTTAATTGCATTTAAAGTCCCTAGAGGTTCATCTTCAACAATATATTTAATTTCAACCCCTTTATATTCTTCCCCATATCTTTCACGGATTTTTTCACTTAAAAAACCTGTTAAAAGCAATACTTTATCTACGCCTGCATTTTTAAAGTCAAAAAGTTGTTTATCTAATATAGTGTAGTTATCTTTAATTTCAATAAGTGGTTTTGGAATTGTTTCAGTTAAAGGTCTTAATCTTTTCCCAAAACCTCCGCAGAGTATCATTCCAATGGTTTTTGTCATAATAATCACCTTTATAATTTAATGATTTATTCAATAGTTATGGCTATTAATATTAAATACTATTATATATAAAAATTCATTTAAATATCCATCAAACCTCTAATAAAATCTCCGAAATCTGATGGTACAATATTTTCTGTTCCAAGTGTTTTAGCATGAGCATCTAATTCTGTTACAACATAATTATATCCTAATTTTTTAAGTGGCTCAACAAGTCTAGGACCATCAGTAACAGCAATTGATATGGTTTCAATTTCTTCTATAGGTAATGCATGTGGAACCCCTGCAACAACAATAATATCAAATTTTTCTTTCTTTAATATTTCAATTGCTTTTTTACCAGTTATAGGATATTCATCTAATCCACCTGTAATATATTTTATTATAATTCCATTATTTAAAAGCTCATTTTTAATATTTAATGCATGTTTCCTTATTCTTGGAAGGCCAATTTCTTCATTAAGATTTGCAATGAGAGTTATATTATTATTTGGATTAATTTTATTAAATTGGATTTTTAATATATCACTGAAAAGATAGGATGTTTCTTTTTTAGCATTAAGAATTATTGCTATTTTACTATTATTTTCAATTGCATTAATTAAAAACTTTCCAACTTTAACTTTATTATCGCCATAAGATGGTTTTATATATTGTCCCTGAGCCATACCACGTGTTTTTTCAATTTCTGTGGCTAATTGGAGCATTTTATTTTGACGTTCCATTTCATTTGATGGTATTATTCCTTTCTTTGCTGCTGCATTTAATACTGCAATAGCACCTTCTGTATTATCTCCTTCCCCTAATCCTCCATGAGATTCTACAATAATTACCTTTGCATTTATATTAGCATTTTTCACAGCTTCTTTCATATCCTCGCCAATAATCATACTAACACATGTTCCAACAACACCAACAAGTTTTGGTGAGAACATTTCATCCACTTTAACTAATGTTTCTTCAAGTTTTTCTGAAGCCCCAAATATAAAATCATTTTCAGACATGGCAGTAGTTACAACTCTTACACCATCATTTTCAAGAAGACGACCTGTTCTAAAACAACAACCATGGGGACCATGTAATATAATCACATCAGCATTCATATCTCTTAATGTATATAAAGACGCAGCTATTGGGCTTGGTCTTGGATGCAAAATTTATCACCTCAAATATAAATTCTCAATCTATATAAAAAATTTCTTCTATTCCTATAAAATTTTGGATATAAACAAATATAATTCTAATTATCTAATACAATACATATATTATAGGTTTATTTAATTTTTATAAACCAAATAAAAATAGAGAATAAAAAAAATAAAATATTTTCATATAATATTATTATATATAAAAATTTTATAATTAAAAGAATTAAAATTTTAAATAATATAAATCCTATTATTTATATCCCTAATTTTTTTTTATATATTCATAATATTAAAATTAATCTTTTATTTTTTTTGAGTTAATTATTTTAATTAAAAAGTTAATTAAATGATTTAATGAAAATAGAGAATCTAATTTGTGGAAGATTTATTGAAAGACCCAATAGATTTCTAGTTAAATTTGAAGATGGATCAGGTAAAACAGACTTAGCACATTTAAAAGATCCAGGCAGACTTAAAGAACTTTTAATTCCAAATGTTAAAATTCTTCTTAGAAAAGCAATTTCAAAAAATAAAAGAAAAACAAATTATGATGTTATAGCAGTTTTTAATTGTGGTATTTGGGTTTTATTAAATTCAGGATTTCATAGTGACATAGCAGCTGAACTTATAGAAACAGATAAAATAAAAGAATTAACAAATTATACTATAGAAAGACGAGAATACTCCTATGGTAACAGTAGAATAGATTTTTTATTAACAAACAATGAAAATAAGAAAATGTTACTTGAAGTTAAAGGATGTACATTAGTAGATGGAAAACTTGCCAAATTTCCTGACGCACCTACAATTCGAGGTAAAAAACATCTTGATGAACTAATCTTTTCAATAAATGGAGGATATAAATCAGCAGTACTTTTCCTGATACTAAGAGATGATGCAATTGATTTCACACCTAATATGGAAATGGATCCAGATTTTTCCCATACATTAAAAAAAGCAAAAATTAAAGGTGTTAATATAGTAGCCTACTCATTTGAAAACATCTATAAAAAAGAGATTATGGAAATAATTCCATTTAAAAGATTAAACCTAAAAATAGATTTCTAAAAAAAAAGAATATCCATACATATTTAATATAACATATAAGATTTAGAAAATCCTCCATATTTTTAAAATCCTCCCAAAAGATCCTAAAAATAGAAGTTTTTACAATATAATTCACCAAATATTAACCTCCATTAAAACTAATATTAAAATCTAAAATAAGAATTTTATTATCTAATTTCTAAATTTACAACTAATCTAACCTAATATAAACTCCCATATATTTCCTTGCCTTATATTTTATTATACACCCATTTTTAATTATTAAAACCATATTTTAAACCCTAATTAGATAGAAGTTTTAATATATTTTTTTTTACACTGGATACACTGGAAATGCATGTCTCTCTCTGAGGTATTATGAAAAAAATATTTAATAATAATATCAGAAATTTGCTAAAAATTGATTAGATATAAAAAATAAAAAAATATTTAATACACCTTTTTTTTATGTAAAAAAAAATAGGAGGGAATATATTCCATGAATAAATGTGATGTTCTAATAATAGGTGCTGGACCTGCAGGTCTTTTTGCAGCAAATGAATTAGCAGGAAAACTTGAAATAATTATAGTAGATAAAGGCCGAGATTTAGATGGAAGAAGATGTGATGCTTTATCTAATGGAAGTTGCATAAAATGTTTCCCATGTAACATAACCGGAGGATTAGGTGGTGCAGGAGGTCTTTCAGACGGTAAATTAAATCTTAGACCTGATATAGGAGGAAATCTTGAAGAATTTGTAAGTAATGATGAAGCATGGAGTATCATTAATAAAATAGATAAAACATTCCTAAAACATGGAGCACCAGAAGAAATTTACTCACCTGACACAGATAAAATCTCACCCATCCTTAAAAAAGCAGCAGCAACAGGAATAAATTTTATACCTATTGTACAGAGACATATGGGTTCTGATAAAACTCCTCCTATTATAAATTCTATGAAAGATGAACTAGAAGATAAAGGCGTTCATTTTATGTTGGAAACAGAGGTTTTAGATATAATTGTTGATGGAAAATTGAAAGGTGCAAAACTAAAAAATAAAGATGATACTTTTGAAATTCAGTGTAACTATTTAATTGCAGCTCCTGGAAGAATTGGAGCTCATTGGTTGTCAAACCAAACCCATAAAATTGGAATACCAGTGAAACATAATCCTGTTGATGTAGGTAAGGGTGGAGTTACCTCAAATTGTAATGGATGAAATAACAACAATAAATTGGGATCCTAAATTCCATATAATAACCAAAACATATGATGATTTTGTTAGAACATTTTGTGTTTGTAACCATGGATTTGTAGTTGAAGAGGTTTATGATAATTTTATGGGTGTAAATGGCCATTCAATGAGAGATAAATTATCAGATAATACCAACTTTGCATTTTTAGTTAGAGTGGAATTAACAGAACCAATAGAAAACACTTCTGACTATGCATTATCCATTGCAACAATTACCAACAATCTTGGCGGTGGAAAACCCATACTTCAAAGATTAGGAGATCTTAAAAAAGGAAGAAGATCAACATGGACAAGACTTGAAAAAAGCAATATTATACCAACATTTGACTGTGTAACACATGGAGATATTGCAATGGCACTTCCACATAGAATTGTTGTGGATATTATAGAAGGTCTTGAAGCCTTAGATAAAGTATTGCCTGGTGTTGCTTCAGATTCAACCCTTCTATATGCTCCTGAGATAAAATTATATTCAATGAGATTGGAAATGGATAAAAATATGAAAACAAAAATTGAAGGACTTTATGCTGTTGGAGATGGAGCAGGAGTATCAAGAAGAATTGTTGGAGCAGCTGCAACAGGAATTATAGCAGCAAGAGATATAATAAAAAAAATAGATTTTTAATATAATTTATTTACAACATCTATTTTTTTAAAATAACCTCCAAGTGTGAATTTTACTTGTTGATCCAATGCCTTTTTAGAATCTGCTTCTAAAATATATGTTCCCATAATATTTTCAGTATCAGTATCTTCAACATTCATTTCAACCCTGTGAATTTCTTTTCCATTAGAATCCTCTTCATTGGTATAATTTTCAATATATATTGTTGCATTCTCAATTCCTTCCACAATCTCTACAAAATTCCAGAGTGTCATAGCCATATTCTTGCACCTTAATATTATAGATCCTTATAATATAATATAAATTTCAGAGAATATAATATTATATACAAAAGCTGTAAAATAAAAGGATTAGAACATAATATAAATAACTATCCAAAGAAATAAATAGAGAAGTTATTGGATAGAATTAAACTATTTAATCCATGTGAGAGAATTTAACCTTTAATTTTTCTTTTCTATAGATTATGCTGCCAGTAGTAGGGTAGAGTTTCCTTTTGTATCTACATAATTTTATATAAATATGGCTGTTGCAAGTTCATTAGTAGTTACATAATTTATAATTCCTAAGCATATTTCAGATTTCTTTATTTAGTTTTAACCATATATTATATTGTTTGAATTATTTTATAAAAAATTCAGTAAGATTTCTGAACCAAGCAGAGGGTTTTGTAAAATTTAGTTCAATATTTCTGATTTTTCCCTGTTTTTTTGATTTTCAGGGATTATTTCCTTTAAAATTAGCATCTGTATATTTACAATTATTAGATGCATCAACAAATCCATAGAACTATTCTTATTACATAATTCAAAAGCTGTTCCCAATTTTATATAATTACGATTTTTCTTAAATTTAGATTTAATTAATAATAAAATTATGGAACGTCATAGACACATCCTTTTTATCTTGGCCAGATTCTTCCTTAAATCACTTTTAATTCCAAACAAAACTCTGAATATCTTTTTAAATGGTTTCCAGTAAATGTGGATTATTGTTCCAATAACCATCAAAATAGCCATTTCTACATGCCAACATGTTATGGATGGATTTAGGGCAGTTCTTATGCCTAGATTTATTATTATGATTAAGAGAATTCCAGTCACCCCAGTTCCAAGATAACCTGCTGTTACAAGCAAATTCCATATCTTCCTATGCTTATTTCGTTTCAATATTCCTTTCTTAAATAAGTAGTGTGTGAATAAATAACTTCCAATAAGGATTATAATAACTGGTAATATGTAATAATTGGGTGTGTCTATCTGAAAGTTTCCAGAATCTAAAACACTGGGATCTGGAGTTGTTGTGGTATTTGAATTTGCAGACTCATATTGGATCGTAGTATCTGGATTTGGTTCATGCCAATTTACACTATCAGTTGTTGTAGTATCATCTGTGGGGGTGTTGGAAGTATCTGTGGTAGTTGCAGCTGTTGTTGTCTGGGATAAATCGCATATACCCTCTCCACGGATATCAATATAACGTGGACACTGACCAGGATAAGGGTCGTTCACCATTCCATAAGGGCAGCTGATAGCACATGATCCTGACATGTTTGTCACGGCTATAAATGGAATGATGGAAACCGCAGTAATAAACTTTTTTTTCATGGAAATATTTTCTATAGCTGAGATTATCTTTTTTGACAAAGCAGAAATTATATTTCCCATATTTTTAACCTCTTTTTTACAACTATGTTCTGGGATGACTTCCAGTAGGTATGGAAATGGAATATTGTGACTAGAAATAGGCTCATACCCAGTTCAACATGCCAATAAAGTAGCTGGGAACTTATTGGTAATACAACACCAAATTCCATAAGTAATAGAAGAACAAAACCTGCTCCTGCAGATATTAAAAATATTGATCCAATTATTAAGTTCCATATATTAACATGTAATGCTTTTTTAATTAAATCCATCCTGTAGAGGCAATATGTCAATAAATAAATCCCTATAAATGGAAGTACCGGCATGATAATATTATAAACCATTATAATTCCCTCTTCAAAATATTTTTTTTTAAATTTTAAAATTTTTAAAAATTTATTGATATGCTTGATCTATTTTAAAAATGTTTATAAATGATAATCTTAAAAAAAAATGGATTAAATAGGTAGTAATTCCCTACTTAACTTTTAATATTATTTATTCCTACCACTAGTGTTTTTGTTACAGTTAACTTCTCAGATTCAATTTTTAGGACATTTATGGTTATCTTTATTGGTGCTAGAAATGTTTTTTAAACCATATTGGCATT
>JAQVTJ010000153.1 GCA_028700095.1 Methanobacterium sp.
AATCCGTTAGGGCAAATAAAAATTTCTACTAATCAAAATAAAAAAAATGAAAATAATTATAATAATACTGATTTTTTTAGTTGTAATCCCAATAATTTTAATTATTTGGCATGTGATTACATTATTTAAAAAACCCGATTTTTCAAATATTCCGATTTATTATCCATTTAAGTCAGAAAAAGCAAAAATAAAATATTATGAATACTATGATAAACGATCTGAAGAATATCCAGTTATATCAGAAACAAAATATTTAGAAACTTCTTATGGAAAAACTTTTATCAGAATTTGTGGTGATGAAAAAAATCCGCCATTGGTTCTTTTGCCTTCTGCAAATTCATCTTCTTTGATTTGGGTATCCAATATTAAAACTTTATCTGAAAATTTTAGAGTTTATGCAGTTGATAATATATATGATGTGGGTAGAAGTGTTAATTCTTGTCCAATTAAAAATTCTGACGATTTGGTAAATTGGTTGGATGAATTATTTACAAAATTAGAGCTATCGGATAATATTAACTTAATGGGGCTTTCTTTTGGTGGTTGGTTAACAAGTCAATATGCACTTCGTTTTCCAAATCGGCTTAACAAAATAGTTTTAGCAGCACCTGTTGCAACAGTAATTCAGTTGCCTGCTGCATGGGCTTATAGAGCAATTCTGGGTGCATTACCACATAGATATTTCATGAAAATATTTTTTGTTAATTGGATGTTTCAAAACCTTGTAAAGAAAAAAGACGATAATAGTATTGCATTGATAAATAAATTTATTAACGATGGATTGATGGTAATGAAGTGTTATAAATTTAGAATGCCACTTACCCCATCTGTTCTAACAGATTTCGAGTTGCAAAATTTAAAAATTCCTGTTCTATTCATAGTGGGTGAAAATGAAGTAATATATCCTGCAAAAAATGCTATTCAAAGATTAAATAGTGTTGCCCCAAATATAAAAACAGAAATAATTAAAGATGCAAGTCACGATTTAACAATTTCTCAATCAGAAATTTTTAATAATTTAGTGACTAATTTTTTGAATGGTAATGATAAATAATAATATTGCCCCAACATGCAACACCACCTCAAGCTTTTATTAATGAAGCAAAGAGAATAGAATTTTTATTTGAGCTTTACGATAAGTATACTGCTAGGCTGTTTATAAATCAAAAAGTAAAATCGAGGAAAAAATGATTACTTCAAATGAAAATATTTATAATGAAAAACATTTATACATTTGAACTTTTAAGAAAGAAACCAAACATATCCTCCTGTTCAAGCATTTAAAGCTACTTGCTTTTTCACGAAAAATCAGGATTATATTTTTATCTTCCCGCAAATTGCATTACTTTTAGTCAAAATTTGAATTAACGAAGGTTATTGTGTGAATTGTCATTAGCAAGATTTTCACCTTATTAAATTAAAACTGAATTTTATAACTTATAAAAGGATAAATAATTGTCAACCCATATGGCTCGACGGTGTCTGTTTTATAATTATAAGCATGTCCAAAGGATTCTTCCTGCATTAGTAAATTTTTAAGTTGTATAATAAGAGAGTGGGAACATTGTCTCTTGTTAACAGTATAGTTTAAGGAAAAATCAACGAAACAACTGGCAGGAAGCTTATCTTCGTAAATTCTTGAGTCGTCATAAACAACGTACTTATACTGGGATGATCTGACCAAATCAACCGGGGAGTAACGCTTCCCTCCAATAACTGTCAGTTTTCCATTTAGTCCAAAAGTGTTTTTCTTTCCAGTCTGCCATTCCTTACCAGCAAGAAGATTAAAAACATAATTCTGATTGTATCTGGAGCTATGTTCAATGCGGTCTCCTCCCTTATAAGTTGAACTATAAACAGAAGAAGTGAACATATAGTAAAAGCCCTCATCCATGAATTTCTCCATTGTAATATCAATGCCGCAATTTTTTCCTGTCCCTTCATTATTCATCTTTTCAGTAAAGAAACTTTCGCATGTATAATTAATCATAGAAAATGAACTATCCTCAATAACCGGAACATCATATAACAATTGATAATAAGGTTCCAATTTTAAATGAATCTGTCTCCCCAATTTCAGGTCATAACTAAAAATGAAATGATGTGCTTTAGTGACTTTTAAATCAGAGTTAATGAGATTATATCCGTTTACTGTGAGTATTTCAGTCATATAAATCCTCAGAGGTTCAATTCTGCTATGCTTACCATAAGCCAGACTAAAAGAATGCCTTGATGCAAAATTCCATTTGATTCCAAGTCTTGGCTCTAGTATTATTTCATTATTCAGATCAAAGTACATAAAATGCAAACCAGCACTTAAATTCAGATTTTCAAGAATACAGAATTTTGATTGAGTATATAACTGATAATTTAAAGTTTGGCCATTACTATTTATAAAAAAGTCGGCAAATTCATTCTGAGCTACATTTGTATTATTCTCTACATCAAAAGCGTAGGATAGCATGCTTAAAATAAGCCCGCTTCTGTTTGTATGCCTGCTGTTAAATTTGTGATTTATATAAGTTGTCAAGGCAGATTGAGAATTTATTTCATTCTGATCAGTAACCGGAATTTCCTTTAAACTCAAAGTATAGAACAAATTTTTATTGGAATATTCAGTAGCCGAATAAGAAAATGAAGTGAAAAAATAGGTTTTATCATTGATTATAATCCGGTTATTTATACCGCTTGCTGTCAGATTATAGGT
>JAQVTJ010000154.1 GCA_028700095.1 Methanobacterium sp.
CTTTGTAAAACTGTTACATATCCTAGGATCATTATAATAACTATAGATATTTCCAGGGGATTCATATTGGAAAGCTGTATATTGGTAAAATAATATAAAAATGCACCTAACATTATTATTACCAGACGTTCTGCACGTTCTGCAATTCCTACATTACATTCTATATTTTCAGATTCAGCCCGTGCCCTAACATAACTTACTGTTAAAGATGCATGTAATGCAAGTATGCCTAAGATCCAGTTTACATATCCACCATATATTATTCCAATAATTATAAATGCATCTCCAAATCTATCTGTAGTTGAATCAAGCACACCACCAAACTTAGTTGCTTGGGAATTGTTTCGTGCTACAGCACCATCTAACATATCTACAAATCCACTTAAAGCTATAAAAACAGCCCCAAAAAGTAGATTACAAGTAGCGAACATATATGCAGATAAAAAACTAATTAGTAGGCCAATTATTGTTAGGATGTTAGGATTTACATGAATTCTTTTGGCAATGGGATCTAAAAATAATTTAACTTTTGGTCGCAGATGATTCAGCATAAAATTAAATATGGGGGTTCCATGGATATATACTTATAGATTGAAATGTAAAAAAAAAATTTATTGTGAGATATTTAATGAAGATTATAAAAATAAACAAAGATATTCTAAAATCTGATAAAATAGAAGTTGCAAGAACTGTAATGAAAGAAGGCTCTATAATAGTTTATCCTACAGATACAGTTTATGGAATTGGAGCTAACATATTTGATGAAGAAGCTATTTTAAAAGTTTTCTCAGCTAAAAAAAGATCAAAAAATAAACCATTATCTATATGTGTTTCCAAGATTCAGGACATAAATAACATAGCATATATGGATTTAAAAACATCAAAAATTGCAGATAAAATTTTACCTGGACCATATACATTAATTTTAAAGAAAAAGAATAATGTATCATCTTTCTTATCAGCGGATAGTGATAAAATAGGAGTTCGAATTCCTGATAATGAAATTTGTAGAGAACTTTCAAGAGATTTCCCAATTACAAGTACTAGTGCTAATATTTCTGGCCAAAATATCCCAGAATCCGTTGAAGAGGTAGTAAAACAGTTAGGATCCACAGTTGAAATAATATTAGATGCAGGTATATGTAAACATGGAATACCATCAACTGTAATTGACATGACAATATATCCTCCTGAAATAATTCGTAAAGGCGCAGGATATGAACTATTCTTAGAAACAATGGCTTTTAAATAGGATATTTCTTATATTTGGTTTTAAATAAGTCTAATATTCCAAAATTTTAATTTAATATCCTCTATATTTTAACATGAGATTTACAAAAATTATTTCTATTATCAATTCCAAATTAAAAATTGAGAAAATCTATTATTTAGTAGAACACAATTATAAATCATTATCTATTAAATTATTAGAATATTATAGGAGAATTTATGAAAGTTTTATCAGATTTAAATGAAAATGGAAAGATACCTACAGGATCCCCTATTGATGCTATTATGGGAGGAGGAATAGAAAAAGGTTGTTTAACCCAGTTTTACGGACCTCCAGGCTCTGGGAAAACTAATATAGCTTTACAGTTACTAGTTGGATGTGCTAAAAATAATTATAAGGCTATATTTATAGATACCGAAGGAGGATTATCTATAGATCGTGTAAAACAAATATCAAAAAACCAATTTGATGAATTTGCAAATAATATAATAATATTCGAACCAACAAGCTTTAATGAACAAATTGAGGTATTAAAAAAAGTAGAAGATCTTTTAGACTCTAAGCAGGAAAATGTGGATTTAATTATATTAGATTCTGCAGTTGCACTTTACAGGCTCAAAGAAGGTGATTCAGCCCAAACTAACCGTGAATTAGGTCGGCAAATGGCTTTGTTATCAAGAATTGCTAGAAAACATAATATTGCAGTGGTTATAACTAACCATATATATTCTGTGTTTGATGGGGATGGAATTATAGAACCAGTTGGTGGAACAATTCTTAAGTATTGGAGTAAGATAGTTGTTGAACTTGTACGTGCTAATGGTCTAGGTGAAAGATCTGCAATATTAAAAAGACATCGAAGCAGACCAGAAGGTCTTAGAGCTCGTTTCAGAATAGTAGACCATGGAATTGAATGAAATAGGTAAATTTAATCATTTTAGGATGTGTTAATAATGGCTTATTTAATGTGTAAGAAATGTAAAAGTTATTATGAGCTTAAACCTGGAGAAACACCTAAAGATTTTAGTTCTGAATGTGAATGTGGATCTAAACTAAAATTTAATAAAAATTTTAATATTAATAAAAATGAGTGGGTAGAATTCTTAATAGAAGGAGTTTGTCCAATATGTGAAAGGGAAAATCCAACAGAAGCTATTTATTGTGCATGGTGTGGGAAAAAAATTAAATCTCAACTCTAAAATAAAATTAATAAACAGTTATTAATTTAAAAAAAAATTTTAAACTTACCCTCAAATTTTATATTAAATAAAATACCAGAATAATACTAGGGATAAAACAGGCATTATACACTATTTTTTTATAAAAATAATTTATTGTAATTGTACATGATAAATAATTATATTAATCATTAAATATAATAATAATTATAAATCATTTAGAATA
>JAQVTJ010000155.1 GCA_028700095.1 Methanobacterium sp.
TGAAAGAAGCTGAAAAACAAGATATTTGCCTGCTTGTTTATGGTTCCCCGCTTTTTGCTACAACCCACACTAGTCTGATTATGGATGCGAAGAAAGCCGACATAGAAACAAAAATTATTTACAATGTAAGCATATTTGATGCTATTGCTGAAACAGGGCTGCAGCTTTACAAATTTGGCAAGATAACAAGCATGCCTGCTTGGAAGAAAAATTATTCGCCAGACAGTTTTCTTGATATTATAAAAGAAAATTCTGGCATTAAGGCACATTCACTTATTTTGACAGATATTGGATTAAGCTTGAAAGATGCAATTGAACAATTGGAAGTTTCTGCAAAAAATAAAAAAATGAAAATTGAAAAGATTATTGTTTGCTCGCAGATGGGAACTAAAAACAGGAAAATATTTTATGATACGCCGGATAATTTGAAGAACAAGGATGTTAAGATGCCATTTTGCCTGATTTTGCCTTCGGAAATGCATTTTTTGGAGAAAGAAGTGCTTTTGAATTTTAGCAGGAACTAGAACAAAAATACTAATAAAAAGATGAATATTTTCCAGCACAATTATCTTTTTATATTAGTGGATTGAAGTAATGTTATGGGTGATTATACTGTAAAGCTGTCTTATTCGCTTAATGATGCCGTAAAGGAGTTCTTAGGAGAGTTAACCCTCAGAGGTACTTGTGGCGTGGTATTAACTGGCAAGGTGTATGATAATGGAAATCCCTTAATTGGCGGAGAAGTATGGGGAATTATGCATTATGGCAAGCTTAATTTTTTGAAAAGACCATTGAATGATGAACTTGTTCCTGTGAAGCAGTTTCAGGTATTTAGAGAAAATGGCGGCGAGGATTTCATACTGGGTAAATATGGCGGCGGGTGGAAGGAGAGACGGGATATAAGCCATAACTCTAACTTTTCTGATTTTTTCTGGCTGAGCAATGCTTTGCGCAGTGAAATCTGGAGAACTCCTGCAAGAACTGTTTCAATGGAGATTCTTCACTCGCCAAGAAACGGGAAAACAAATAATTTAAATACACTTTCTTCATTATAAACACATGGCTAAAGAAAACACAATTTTTGAAAGAATTTTTCCTGCTTTAGCTATATCAATCATATCTATCATTATTATAGGATAAGCAAGCCCATTTTCTGGCTTGCTGAATTTTACCATGACAGAGCCAGATTTATTAAAACTTGCCGGAGTGCAAGACGACGTGAAAGAGCAAAGAATGACGAACGAAGAAGCAAAAGCAAAGCTTGAACTGTTTGAAAAACTCTTTTCTAAGGGTTGTTATTTTTGTGCAAGGATTGTGGCAGATGAGCTTTACGATGCTGATATAGACTCTGCAAGAGGTTATGCTATGGTCTGTGCAAGGGCATATGAGCCTTATCATAGAATTCTTAAAGAAAAAGGCGAAAAAGAGCGCATAAGAGTTAATAATATATTTATGAAATATCATTTTAGCTATTGGTCTCTTCCCACGAATACAAAAAGAGAAGGAATTAAGGATGGGACCAGGATAAATAAATTTAAAAACGAGAGAAGCCAAGAATAAACATGCTGGATTTTAAAAAAATAGAGGAAGAAATATTAAAACCTCAGAAATTAAAAATTTCTGATGGCTCTCAAAATTTAAAAAATGGAAGACTTTAAACAAATAGAGGAAAAAATTTTGAAGTTCTGGAAAGATAATAAGATTTATGAAAAATCTGTGAAGAAAAATTCCAAAGGAAAGAAATTCTATTTTCTTCAAGGTCCACCATACACTTCTGGAAGACTCCATATAGGTCATGCTTGGAACAATAACATGAAAGATATTGCTCTTAGATTCTTTAGATTAAATGGATTTAATGTCTGGGACAGGGCCGGTTATGACATGCATGGCCTTCCTACTGAAAACAAGGTGCAAAAAGAGCTGAATTTGCCTGATAAAAAAGCGATTCTTAATTATGGATTAGATAAGTTCTCAAAAAAATGTATGGACTTTTCAATGAATAACGCAGCTTTAATGAATAATGACCTGAGAAGACTTGGAATATGGATGGATTTTGATAAAGCTTATCTTCCTGTAAAAAATGAGTTTATGGGTGCAGAATGGCTTTTTATTAAAGAAGCATACAAACAAAAAAGGCTCTATAAAGGAAAAAAGGTAATGCACTGGTGCGGGGAATGCGAAACAAGCCTTGCTAAGCATGAGTTGGAATATGAAAATGTATCTGATAAAGCAATTTATGTTAAATTTAAATTAAAAAAATTCCCAAATGAGTATTTAGTAATATTCACCACAACCCCCTGGACAATACCATTTAATCTGGCTGTAATGGCTAATCCTGATTTTACCTATATCAAAGCAAAGGTTGGAGATGAAGTCTGGATTCTGGCTAAAGAACTTGCAGATCATCTTATAAAAGACATTCTTGGGAAAACTTATAAAGTTATTGAAGAAGTAAAAGGAAAAGACTTGGAGGGAATTGAATATGTTCATGCTTTTGAGACAGAAATGCCTTATGCTGAATTAAAAAAGAAATCCAAAAAAATTCATACAATCATTCTATCTAAGCCCTATGTTACCCTTGATATTGGAACAGGGCTTGTTCATTCTGCACCCGGATGTG
>JAQVTJ010000156.1 GCA_028700095.1 Methanobacterium sp.
CCGCCTAAAAAAAATGAGAGAAAAATAGCAAGAAAAATTCCAGAAAACCATCCCTGAATTCTAAACTGCCACTTTGCGCCTGGATGAAGTTGATTTTGCATAACTTACATAGGAATATCGCATTTAAAAAGATTTTGAGTAAATAAAACTTTAAATATGCCTACGAATTAATGGTTTTATGCCTTATGTAAAGAAATTGGTGATGCAAGGTTTTAAGAGCTTTGCGAGAAAAACAGAAATTCCTTTTGAAAATTCAATGAATGTTATTGTTGGGCCAAATGGTTCTGGAAAAAGCAATATTGCAGACGCTCTATGTTTTGTTTTAGGAAGGTTAAGTATAAAGTCAATAAGAGCAGCAAAAGCAGCTAACCTTTTATTTTCAGGAAATAAAATGTATAAGGCTTCAAACGAAGCTTTTGTTGAATTGATTTTTGATAATGCCGATAAGATATTTTCTTTAGATTCACAAGAAGTTTCAATAAAAAGAGTAGTAAGAAGAAACGGGCTTTCTGTATATAAGATAAATAATGAAGTAAAAACAAGGCAAGAATTATTGGAATTATTGGGGCAAGCAGGAATAGACCCAAATGGATTTAATATTGTTTTACAGGGAGAAATTGCAACATTAGTAAAATCTCATCCTGAAGAAAGAAGAAAGATTATAGAAGAAGTTGCAGGAATTTCAATATATGAATCAAGAAAAGAAAAGTCATTGAGAGAACTAGAAAAAACTGATAATTCTTTAAAAGAAGTCTCGACTGTTTTGAAAGAAAAATCAAATTATTTGAAGAATTTAGATAAAGATAGACAAGATGCATTAGACTACAAGAAGATGGAAGAAACAATTAAAAGATGTAAGGCAACAATAGTTGATAAAAATTTAAAAGAAAAATTAAGAGAAATTGCAGTAATAAAAAATGAAATCGAAAAAAACGAGAAAGAAATTGGAAAAGTCAAAGAAAAATCAAATTCAAAAACTGCTGAAATAGAAAACCTACAGAAAAAACTTGCAGAAATAAATAAAACAATTCAAACATCTACAGGAGATGAGCAAGGAGAATTACATAGAGAGATTTCAGATTTAAAAGCAGCTGTAGCAGGAAACGATGTAAGAAACCAAAACTTTGAAAATAGGATATTCCAAAATAAAGAAAAAGAAAGAGAATTAAAAGAAAAAATATTATTAGCTGAAAAAGAAATAAACCAAATGCAGTCTTCTGAACCTAAGATAAAAGAACAACAAGAAAAATTAAAAGAATATCAGTCAAGTTTTGATAATCTTGAAACACAAAGAAGAAAGTTTTATATGATAAAGTCTGATTTATCGACGCTGGAAAATAAGAGGCAAGAAAAAGAAAAGAAAATAATAGGAATGAATAAAGAGATGGAATTAATTGAGAGATCTATTTCTGTTATGGCTGAAGAGATAAAACATGCAAAATCCAATGAAAAGGCAGAACAGCTTGAAAGAGAGACTAAAAGTTCAATTAAAAATATTGAAGAAGAACTGATTAATTCTAAGAAAAAGATACTAGAACTTGAAAAAAGAAATGCTGTTCTTGAAGAAGAGAAAAATAGAGAGGAGAGATTGATTAGAGACATAGTAAAAATGGATGTCTGTCCCTTATGTAGAAATGAAATTACTCAAGAACATATAAGGCAAGTGCTTGGAAGGGCAAATGAAAGAATTAAAGGCTTCACCGAAAAACTCAAGCTTAATCTTGAAGAAAAAGCAGGATTAGAAGGAAAAATTGAGGAAATAGAGGGAAAAAGCAATGAATTAAAAGATAAATTAAGGGAAATCGAGATTGAAATAATTAAATTAAGAAGTGCAAATGAGAAAAAAGAAAATTTGAAAGTTATCTTAAAGAATAAAAGTGAAGATGAATCTGAATTAAGGTTTATAGAAGAAAAAATAAAGAATACAAGGAAGATTTTTGAGACTTTAAAAGGAATTGAAGAAAAATATGATGATGCAAGATTAAAATTAAGTGAAGTTAGTTCAATGGATATAGATGTTGGAACAGAAATAAGCATGAAAAGAAGGGAAATTGAAAGAATGAAGACTGAACTTAAGGCAAGTACAAGGGACAATGAAGACAGCGACGCTGAATTAAAGAAGTTAAGAGAAGCTCTAGAAGAAGAAAATAAAGTCTTATTAAAAAAAGAAAAAGAAGAAATGGAATTATATGATAAATTTCAGAGATTATATAATGAAAGAAATGGTATTCAAGATACACAGAAGGCAATTGAAACAGAAATTATAGGCTTTCAACATGTTATTAAGGGTTTTGAGGAAAAAATAAATTATTTAAAGATAAATAAAGCACAAGCAGATGCTCAAATTGATTCATTAAAAACAGAATTTAATGAATTTGGGAATATTGAATTAATTAGTGCTCCACTTGAACAATTAAGAGAAAAACTGCAGATTTTGCAGATTAAACTTGGACAAATGGGGAGCATAAATATGAGAGCATTAGAAGTCTATGACCAAGTTAAAGAGCAAGTAAGTTTAATAGAAGGAAAAGTAGCAAAAATAAATGAAGAAAAAGAGAAAATATTAAAGATTATAGAAGATATAGATAAAA
>JAQVTJ010000157.1 GCA_028700095.1 Methanobacterium sp.
CTTTAAGGGATTACCTTTACCTATTAATATTAGAACTAGCGTAAGGGACAATCTTAAAAATAATCATAAATTAAAATATAGTCCAAGTAGTCAATTTAAAAGATTTCAATAATCTGGATTCAATTTCACAACTTAAAAGACTTAGTAATATCCCTGAAGCAGAGGGAATGGATATATCTTTCCGTGTAAATCCTATGGTTGGAGCAGGACATCATGATCATTGTATTACAGGAGGAATTCTGAGTAAGTTTGGTTAATGGAAGAAGAAGCTGTTGATGTATATAAAATGGCTAAAGAATTAGGATTCAATCCAATAGGTATTCATACACATATAGGATCAGGTATACTGGATCCAGAACCATTTAAACTTGCAGTAACTGTATTAATAGATATTGCAGGAAAAGTAAGTGAACAAGCAGATATCCAATTTGATTTCATTGATTTTGGTGGAGGTATAGGAATACCTTACACGCCAGAAGAATCAAAATTAGATATTAATAACTTTGGTGAAGAAATTACTGCTTTATATAAGAGTAAATTAGAAGAATATGAGCTTGGTAAACCAACAATGTGCATAGAACCTGGTAGATATATAGTTGTTGCAGATAAACCATTTTCAAAACCTGTGCAAAAAATTGATATAGCAGGAGATGTTTGCGAATCAGGAGATCTTTTTGCAAGAGATAGGATGATGCCTAATATTATAGAAGGAGATCTTTTAGCCATTCTTAATGCAGGAGCATGTGCATTTTCAATAGCATCACAATATAATAGCAGACCAAGACCAGCTGAAATATTAGTTTCTAAAGGCCAGTCTGATATAATAAGGGAAAGAGAAACATTTTCAGATGTTCTTGCAAAACAAAATATTCCAATGAGGTTATTAAAATGAGGGAAAAAACTTTAGTTACCTTTTCTAAAATGCATGGACTTGGAAATGATTATATAGTTATTGATGAATCTAAGAAGATAATACTACCCGAAGAGAAAAAACCTGAAATTGTAGAGGAAATATGTAGAAAAGGATTTTCTATAGGTGCTGATGGTGTAATATTTGTTACTCCTCCAAGTTCTGATATTGCAGATATAAGATTTAGAATATTCAATTCTGATGGTAGTGAAGCTGAAATGTGTGGTAATGGAATAAGATGTTTTGTGAAATATGTCTATGAAAATGATATTTTCCATAATGACCATATATGGGTTGAAACATTAGGCGGAATTAAAGAAGTGGATCTAGATATTGAAGGTGAGGAAGTAAGAGCTTCAACTGTAGATATGGGTATACCTACTTTTAAAACCACAGATATTCCAATGGTAAGTGATAAAGAAGAATTTCTAGATTGTGAACTTGATATTGGTGGTGAACCTATAAAAATTACAGCTGTAAATGTTGGTAATCCACATGTAGTAATATTTACAGATAATATTCAAAATATAAAGTTGAATGAAATAGGACCCTTAATAGAAAATCATCCTGTATTTCCCCAAAAAACCAATGTTCATTTTGTAAATATAATAAATAGAAATGAAATAGAAATGATAACATGGGAAAGAGGAGCAAGTTTCACATTTGCATGTGGTACAGGAGCTACTTCATGTGTTGTGGCAGGATATAAACTTGGAATGCTTGAAGAAGAAGTTGAGGTACATCTTCCTGGAGGAGAATTATTAATTATTGTTTATGATATTGATAATGAACTAAGAGCATTTATGGAAGGAGAAGCTGTACTTGTATTTGATGGTGTTATGGAGTTAGAAATATAAATATTTAGGATCTTCGATCTTTTTCTTTTTTTTTAAAAGCTTTATATTTGATTTGTTTGTAAAATTATTTAATAAAATTTAAATATTAAAAAAATTACCATTAAAATATTCCTAAATAAGGATGAAAACAGGGAAATTTTCTTTCATTATTTTTTTAGAATTATTAAATGGATAATGGTGGTAAAAAAATGGATATATCAATTCCTATAAATACTATTATAATTTCAATTTTTATTGGATATATGTATCATTATTTGAAAAACGATTGTTATATGGATGTAATTTCTTTTAAAAGTTTAATACTTGGTGTTATAGCTGGTTTTTTAATTATTTTTATAACATTAATATTAACTTTAATAAACACCCCTTTTTTCAATATATCCTATATACCAATTTATTATATACTTATTATTGAAACTATTGGTTTGAGTATTGTGTTGGTTGTTTTAGGAGGATTATTGGCAATACCAATCAAGAATTTTATCATTTCATACAAGCAAAAGAGATCATAATATTCCTTACCAAAAAGATAGTCAAATAATAAGAGTATATTGATGAATTATTAAAAATGAAATGTTAATAATAAAGAAAAAAAATTATTTTTTTGGAAAAAATCAAATTCATTTCAATATTTACCTATTTAGCAATCCCTTTTAAAATTAGTAAAAGTTAATCTCTTCCAAGTGGGTATGTAAGTGAAGAAATACATACCCAACTTGGAACTTGATTTTTATGAAATCAAGAGATGGTTACTGTAGAGGTATTTTGGGGGTGTATTAAAACAGATTGTACAAAATTTAT
>JAQVTJ010000054.1 GCA_028700095.1 Methanobacterium sp.
AATAATAATAATAATAATAATAATAATAATAATAATAATAATAATAATAATAATAATAATAATAATAATAATAATAATAATAATAATAATAATAATAATAATAATAATAATAATAATAATAATAATCGGTGATAAAAATTATAGAACTACTCTCACCTGCAGGGAACATAACAGCATTGAATGCAGCCATTAAAAATGGAGCAGATTCTGTTTATATAGGTATCCAAGGATATAATATGAGAGCCACAATATCTAATTTTTCAATTGAAGAACTGGAATATGCTGTAAAACAATGCCATGACTCTGGAGTTAAAATCTATGTATGCACCAACACAATAATGAAAGAAAGGGATTTAATAGAATTGGATAAAATAATGCCATTAATTAAATCTTCAGGTGTAGATGCAGTAATAATATCAGATCTAGGTGCTTTAGATATTGCAAGAGAAAATGGTTTAAATATTCATATGAGTGTACAGGCAAATCTTTCAAATAGCAAAGCAATAAATTTACTACAAAAACTTGGTGTAACACGTGTAATACTTTCAAGGGAAATGTCCCTTAAAGAAATTAAAGAAATTACAAATAACACAACAATGGATATAGAAGTCTTTGTACATGGATCAATGTGTGTTGCAATATCAGGTCGATGTTTTCTAAGCTCTCATCTTTACAATAAAAGTGCAAACTGTGGAGAATGTCTACAACCATGCAGAAAAGATTGGAAAATAGTCTCTGAAGATGGAGAAGAATATATAATAAGTAATGAGTCAGATTTTCAAAACCATAACCTGGAATATGAACCTGTATCTGATGATTTTAGATATGAAACCCATATATTAAGTACTAAAGATTTATGTATGGTTGAACATATACCTGAACTTATAGAAGCAGGTATAAAAGCATTTAAAATAGAAGGAAGAGCCAAACCAGCAGAATATGTTAGTACAGTAACTAAAATTTATAGAGACGCTATTAACATGAATAAAGCAGGTAAATGGAATTCTCAAAAACAAATAAATATCAATAAATGGAAATTAGAACTTAAAAAAGTTTTTAACAGAGGATTTGATACAGGATTTTTCTATAAAGTTCCAGATGAAACCAGTAACTCCAACCAAGCAACATATGTCAAAAAAGATTCAGGTATGGTTGTTAATTATTATAATAAAGTTAATGCAGCAGAGATAAGATTATGGGAAGACCTTGAAATTGGAGATGAAATAATAATACAAGGTAAAACAACAGGTTCCATTACATTAAAAATCAGTTCCATGCAAATAGATGGTAAAAATATTATTAAAGCATCTAAAGGTCAAAATGTAGCTATATTTACAGAAGAAAATGTACGTCCAAATGATAATGTTTATAAAAGACTTAAAAAGGATGTATAAAAAATTTATATATAAATTATTTTAAAATTTCCATATTATATTTAAAAAAAATTTTTCTTTTACTACAAAAATTTTTCTATATATATTTGAATATAATTTTTTTTTTTTAAGGTTAAATAACAAAACAAATGTAGTAGTAGAACTAAATACTTAAATTAAAATTTTACTTATTTAATAATAAGATATTATCTTTGTGAAATTATCATAATAATATTTCAAAAAAAAAATAGGAGTGGATTTTTAATGAAGATTGAAGATGCTATGCAGAGAAATGTTATAAAATTCCATGAACTGGATAAAATAGTTGATGTTGCACAGAGTTTCAGAGAAAATAAAATAAGCGGAGCTCCTGTTGTTAATAATGAAAATAAGGTTGTTGGAATTATTAGTGAAGGAGATATAATGAGACTTATTGAAGTTCACTCACCAAAAATAAACCTTATACTTCCAGCACCACTTGATTTAATTGAACTACCCATAAGAATGAAACATGAATTAAATGAAATTGCAGAAGATATGGAGAAAGCAGCATCCACTGTAATAGATCAGATCATGACTAGAAAAATTATTAAAATAGGACCAAATGCCTCAATATCAGATGCAGCAGAACTTATGGATACACATAATATTAAAAGACTTCCAGTAATTGATAATGAAAATAAATTAATTGGTATAATTACTAGGGGGGATATCATAGGTGCAATGGTGAGGTTGGATGAGTAAAACTAAAAAAATTGCAATCTATGGAAAGGGAGGAATAGGAAAATCCACAATTGTCTCGAACATTGCAGCAGCACATTCAAAGGATAAAAAAGTACTTGTAATTGGCTGTGATCCTAAAGCAGACACAACACGTACATTGGTAGGTGAAAGAATACCTACCATATTAGATACTTTAAAAACCAAAAAAAACACAGTTACAGAAGATATTCTATATATAGGATATAATAATGTGGACTGTGTTGAATCCGGAGGACCAGAACCTGGAGTAGGCTGTGCAGGTAGGGGTGTTATTGTTGCAATGAGCCTGTTAGAGCGTCTGGGAATTTTTTCAAAAGACCATGATTTAATTATCTATGATGTGTTAGGAGATGTTGTATGCGGAGGTTTTGCAGTTCCCCTACGTGAAAACTTTGCAGATGAAGTTTATATTGTCACATCCGGAGAATATATGGCTCTTTATGCAGCTAATAACATATCTAAAGGTATTAAAAAATTAAAAGGTAAATTAGGCGGTATTATATGTAACTGCCGAGGAATTGATAATGAACTAGAAATTATATATGAATTTGCTGAAAAAATTAATAGTAATGTTATTGGAATAGTACCTAGAAATGAAATTGTACAAAAAAGTGAAATAGATGCCAAAACAGTTTTAGAGAAATTTCCTAATTCCCCACAAGCAGAAGTTTACAGAAAACTTGCAAATTCAATAATTTTAAATAAAAAATTCGTTATTCCCCAACCCATGGATATTGAGGAATTTGATATATTTTTCAGAAAATTTCAATAAAAAAAAATAAATAATTCCAAATATATCCATCCAAAATCCTCTTTTTTTTTTATTTTAATTTATCAAATATTTGGGGTTTAAGATTAAATAATCTAAATGCATTATAACATGTTTTTATAGATATTTCCATATTATCAAATCTAAATAAATGAGAATTACATTTACAATCAGAACAACCAAAATCTTTAATTTCAACACTATTATATGCTATTTTTGAAGCAAGCATACATTCCCATTTACCATTATTAACTGTAAATATTATTTCTTTTATCTGAGCATCTGGATTGTTTAGAAGATAATCTACATGCCAGAAAAGTTTTTTCTTACTACTTAAATGTCTTTTTAAACGTGTTTCAAGTGAATTAAGAGCAGAACCAACATATATATAATAACCCTTTTTAAAATTAATAAAACCTTTTTTACCCACTTTAATATTGTTATCCTCTTTTAATTGGATTATAAGACAATATGTTCCTTTTAATATAATTTTTTTTGCCATAACAAATATTTCCTAATCCATTAAATAATAATTACACAAAATTTTAAACAACCTATATTAACCTATCTAGGGAAACCTACAAAAATATTATATTTTAAAATATTCTTTTTTATTATATAACTGTGAATGGGTATTTTTTTTATATTAAATGAATATAAATTTATATTATTTGTTTAAATAATAAGTTAAGGAAGGTTTAAAGAAAATGGAATATACATTTATTTTAACAGGACATCCTAATATAACCTCAAAACATAAAACAACACTTGAACTAACAAAGGATATTGAAATAGGAAAAACAGCTGATTGTATAATAGGAGTAGGATCTAAAATATCAATGGAGAATATACCCAAAGAAATTTTAAATGCAATTAAAAAAGAAGAAACAATTATATTGTTACGTCTTGAAACTGAAAATGGTTTTGATGAAATAAAAGGTTATGGACATCCTGAACTAACATTAGATCATCCAACAGATATGGTTACAAGAAAAAGTACTTTTAAATGTAGCAGAACACTTATGATAAATGCAGATAAAGCTGCATACGACATTAATAATAAATTAATAGAGGATTTAAAAAAATCTAAAGATTTAAAAGTTACAATTATTATATAACAAATTTATATAAACTTCTTAAATTGCTATTTTTTTATATTATTATGATATATAAAAAAAAGGTTTTATTTTTTTTATTAATATTATATTTTATAAAAAAAAAATAGTTTAAGTGCAGGGGACGGGATTCGAACCCGCGAAGGGCTACCCCACTAGGCCCTCAACCTAGCGCCTTTGACCGCTCGACCACCCCTGCTTTGATCAAATATTTTTAGAAACATTTGAGCATACCAACTTCTTTCACTCTCACTATTTAAATGTTTTCCTTGATTTAGCCAGACATTAAAAACTTAAATATTAACTTAATAAAAGATAGAGATACAAAATAAGAATTATCTCAAATAATTTTATAACTTATCCCAATTTAAATTAAAGGACAGATTATATTCATGATTTTTTCAGATGCCATAACACATACAAAGAATGGAATACTTCTTGAAATAGATGTATCACCAAAATTTGATTGTTTTAAAATATCAGGATATAATGAATGGAGAAAAACATTGGAAGTTAAAATAAAATCTGTTCCACAGAAAGGTAAAGCTAACAAAGAAATAGTTAATGAATTTTCAAAGATCACACAACACCATGTTGAAATTTTATCAGGACATAAAAGCCATCATAAAACCTTAAAAATATATGATATTGATAAAAATGAACTATTAGAACTTTTAAAATATTATTTTTAATATCCAAATAAAAAAAATAAAAAAAAATAATATATATAAACTATTTTTTTAAAGCTAATTCTTATTTAAACCTAAAAAAAAAAGATTTTTTATTTTTTTTATGGATTAAAACTTTTTAAAAAGTTTTATATTATTTTTATACCATTTTATAGTTTCTTTAATAGCATCTTCAAATTTATATTCAGGTTTCCATCCAAGTTTCATTATTTTAGTTGAATCAAGGGAATATCTTCTATCATGACCCAGCCTATCTTCAACAAATGTTATTAGACTATCTGGTTTTCCAAGAATATCCAATATCATATGGGTTATTTCCAGATTATTTTTTTCATTACCCCCACCTATATTATAAACTTCACCTAATTTTCCTTTCATTAAGGCAGTGTAAACACCTGTACAGTTATCTGGTGCATATATCCAATCTCGAATATTTTTACCATCACCATATACTGGTAATTTCTTATTTTGCATTGCATTTAATATGAATAATGGAATAAGTTTTTCAGGGAACTGATAAGGACCAAAATTATTACTGCTCCTTGTAATTATTACCGGAACACCATATGTTTTATAATAAGCACTTACAAGCACATCAGCCCCAGTTTTACTTGCTGAATAGGGACTTGAAGGATCTATATTACTTTTTTCAGTAAAAGAACCATTATCTATACTTCCATATACTTCGTCTGTTGATATTTGTAAATATTTTTCAACATCATATTTTCTAACATTCTCAAGAAGATTATAGGTACCAATAACATCTGTTTTAACAAATACCCCTGGATCTTTAATTGATCTATCTACATGTGTTTCAGCTGCAAAGTTTACAACCATATCACAATCTTTCATCACATCTTTAACAGATCCAAAATCTCCAATATCTCCTTTAACAAATTCTATTCTATTTTTTATATCATTAAGATAATCTGGATTGGCTGCATAGGTTAACTTATCAAATACTACTATTTCATGATCATATTTTTCAACCATTTGATGCACAAAATTACAACCTATAAACCCAGCTCCTCCTGTAATAAGCATTTTCATATTTTTCCCACCAAAATATATCTATTTATTAAAATCCTTTACTTTTTTTTAGAGTTCTATTTAACTTTAATATAAAATTATCTAAGACTTTATCATATTATAAAGATAACCTTTTTTTTAGGTGGGGTTTAAGGTAAAAAAATATATATATGGAGTATTTAATTTTTTTTACATATTTTTTATATTGAAAATATTATAAAATATTAAATTTAAAATTTTTTTATTTTATAGTTTTCAAAATAAATTAAATTCTAAAATTTTATATAAGTTTTCTTATTATAATTTGTAAACCATTGGGAATCTGCTTAATTTAATTGATATATAATATAATAGAATAAATAAGTATTTTATATTTAATGTTTTAATATAAAACTTAAATCAAAAAAAATTATGTGGTGATTTAATTATGAAAGCTGTAATACCCGCAGCAGGGCTTGGTACAAGATTTTTACCAGCTACTAAAGCACAACCCAAAGAAATGTTACCTGTTTTTAACAAACCAACCATTCAATATGTGGTTGAAGAAGCAGTTGCATCAGGTATTGATGATATTTTAATAGTAACAGGTAAAGGAAAAAGATCAATAGAAGATCATTTTGATAGATCATTTGAACTGGAATATTTCCTAAGAAACTGTGGTAAAATGGATAATCTCCATGAAATAGAAGCCATATCTGAAATGGCAGATATTTATTATGTCCGACAGAAAAAACAAAGAGGACTTGGCGATGCCATATTATGTGCTAAAAAACATGTTGATGGTGAACCATTTGCTGTTTTATTAGGAGATACCATTGGAAGATCAAATATACCCTGTACAAAACAGCTTATGAATATCTATAACCAATATGAAACATCTACAATAGCCATAGAAAAAGTTCCAGATGAGAAAATAGAAAGATATGGTATAATTAAAGGAAATAAAATTTCCGAAACATTATATGATATACAAGACTTAGTGGAAAAACCAAAACTTTCTGATGCACCTTCACATCTTGCAATTACAGGCAGATATATTTTAACAGCAGAAATATTTGACCACATAGAAAATCTAAACCCTGGTATTGGCGGAGAAATGCAACTTACTGATGCTATGAAATCACTTAAAAAAATATATGGCCATGTATTTGATGGTAAAATATATGATATAGGAAATACACTTGAATGGCTTAAAAGTTCAATTGAATTTGCACTAGAAGATCCTGAAGTAAGAGAAAATCTAAGAAGTTACATGGCAGATATGGTAAAATAACCACATTAAATACTCCCATTCTATTATTTAATAAAAAAAAAATAAATAATAATACAATTATACTTTTTTTATTTTAACTATGCACTAATATAAACTTGTGAAAATATTATAATACAATAAAAACTAGCTATAAACAAGTAAAAAAAATTTCTATATAATAAACTATACTCAAATTCTTGTTATGGATTAATTTTAAATAAATCATAGGCATACATTTTTCAGATTAAAAATGGAATGTTTAGATTTTTAAAATATTTATTACCCGCAGTATAAGCCTTTTAAATCATAATATGACAAAGAAGAGAACAAGAAAACAGATCCAAATATACTGATATCTATTTATTGGCTGTAAATCAAGTTTTAATAATTTAACAAATACTATTTTAACTAAATATTGAATTACCATTTGGGAAATGTTAATAGCTTAAAATAGGAATGCAGTGAAAATTCATCTCAAAAAAAAAATTATCAAAATCCACGACCAACTAAAAAAATAATATATAAAATGGCGGAAACTACATCTATACACGATTTAAAGGCTTAAAAAAAATAACCCCCAAACATCAAAACTCAAAATACACAAAACAAAAAAATCACATAAGATGATCCTGATCCTCAGAAAAACAAAAAAAAACTCATAATTTCCACTTAAAAACAATTATTATCACAATATGAAGATATTCCACGTTATTTACAACTTTTTATAAAATATAAAACTATTCCTGACTTAACAAGATTCAAACAATTCATGCACAACCCAAATATTCCCCGCACAGCCAACCAAGTGGAAAACTACTACAGACAAACGCTACCCAAAGCAACCAAAAAGAAATACAAAACAATAACAGACCTAACCAACTACCTCAACCTACAAAAAAAACGAAATAGACACAAAAACACCAAAAAAACAGCCAACCCTCAACAACTTGACAACCCCTCACAAACCCAATATATATACGTTTATTCTAATAATTTTATAAAATATAGAGATTTTCTGTATGTAAGAAAATAATGAAAAAATTTTCTAAGGCAACTAAAACATGATAAAAAAGGGGTTACGTTTTATATGAAAAATAATAGTAAGGTTTTTTGGATATTTTTTGTTATTGCATTGGTAATGAGTATAAATTCTGCTAGTGCAGCTTTAATTAAAGAAAACAATAATACTAAGACGTATCATAATGGTATGGAGGATATTAATTGTGCAGTAAATGTTTTAGATAAGGATATGGAGGAATTACACAAATATATAGATCCTATATGTGAAATGGTAGATATTCGAAAATTTTTAAGTGGTAGAAATCTGTGGAACTTTTGGAAATGGCCACTAATGGTGTTATATTTTAGTAGTAAGGCAAAAGATATAGGAGACTATCTGAAGCAAAATAAAAATGCAATAAAAGAATGTAATAATAAGATATCTGCAGATCTAAAGAATCTTAAGGCCGTTAGAGTTAATATAGGCATAACCGGAGAACCGGAACCGATAGATCCGAAATTACAAAAAGCACAGTTTATGGCTGAGGATTTGGGAGAGGGATATACAGCAGAAGTAGTTAGTGCAGCTGATATCCAAGAAGGGGATGTTGTTCAATATATAAGCGGAAAATATGATCGATACTTAAAAGTAGAAGAAATAATTGATAATAAAAGAGAAGGTAAGAATATTAAAAGTGAACCTTCAACCAACCAGGGTTTCCTACTATCAGGCCCCCACGAAAAAATAGTATTTACACCACGGTATCATATTATATTGTATTACGTAATTATAATAGCGTACCCGGAGTTACTACAGTTTAAAATGCTTTAGATATACAATACAACTCTCTTATGACAGTGAAGCAGACTTCAGAACCATTTGATAAGAAGGCAACAGAATATCGTGAAATTGGAGATGATTATGCGGCTATTAGTACAGCGGCTGCTACTTTGGGATTGGAGGCGCTTTTAGCATGGGATATCCCAGTTGCATCGGGGGCAGCGGCAGTATGTGCACTTTATGCCATACTCGCCTCCGACGCATATAAGACAAGTGATATATATGACTGCCAGGCTAGAGCGATACGTGGTGCTACTTCTCAAGGTATGCAAGACTTAATTGTTTATCAAAGTGGCAGTTCTGAGGAGTCTATGGTTGTGGAGGCTTTTGAAGGTGTGCCTATTATAAAGCAACCATCTAATTGGAAAGCTTATAATTCATTATTAACACCACGTGCATTGTATGGGAATGTTTTAATGGGTCCAGGTATACAGTTCTTGTATGGACCGCATGGATATTGGGGTACAGATGAATTCACAATATATGCCTCTTCCAACAAGAACCCCTCAGATATTAGGAAAATACATGTAACTGTTAATGTAAAACCCATACCTGTACTAAACATTCCACAAGGGAGGATGTAGTATGACCAAAAACACATTTCTCATACTTTTTATAAGCTTTTTAATCTGTAGCATAACACCAGCCACAGCAATATCTACCACAGCAACACAAACAGGCGATCCCATACCTACACCTCAAACTTATAAGGAGTTATATAATTTTGTTCACACTATTTTTCCTGGAATAATTGATAAGACAATTGATACTGAAATAACAGATGAACAAGCACAATATATAGATGATCATTCACAACAGATGTTAAATATAGGAGATGGTGTGTTAAATAATCTTCAAGACTACTTCAACTATCTTGCAATTATTCACCCAGAAATATTTAAAAATAATTCCAATGCAAAAACGAAAAAATCACCTTCAAATGATAATGACAAATACAAAACACATCTAGACTATCTTCAAGAATATCTAAAAAATGAGAAAAGCATCAGTTTAGACACAAAAACACTCACTACGACGAACTAGAAGAGTACGCTAAGGATGTGTCTGTTAGGAATAGTGTTATTGTGCAAATAAAGAATGATTTGAATTATATTCGCTATTTGAAACTTGTCTCTATTGACAAAAATAGTATAAGGTTGAAATCTGGAAGTATAGATAAAACATATAGTAGAGATGATTTTAATACAAAATGTGTATGGAGTAACGATGGTATCTATAGTAATCCTGATCATAAATTCAATATAATTATTGTTCCCTCCCCAGGGGTTAGAGATTCAACATTAAATGAGATTTGGAACAAGCAAAAATCGGATTTAGAATCAGATAAAGATGGTTGTATTCAGAACATTGTAATTTGTGGTGTTCTATTGGTAGTATCTACTCTCTTACTCATAGGTCTGTGCTATGCATGTAAGCGCTGT
>JAQVTJ010000055.1 GCA_028700095.1 Methanobacterium sp.
ATTAGCTTCGTTGCCTGAGTAATCATAGCCTTTTGAATAATAATAATAAGTGTTTCCATTATCAGCAACATTAGTCCAATTTATTTTTAATGAAGTCGTACTCATAGGAGTAACTATTGGAGCATTCGGAGTATTAGGTAATGATGTATCAATAGCATCTAAATCAGTGATTGAGTTTTTGTTCAATGGAGTAATTTTAACATTGTCAATCTGGGTTGTTACAGTATTTTGAGTGCCGTAAATATACATTGTTTTTTGAGAAGCCTCAACAGCCATTTGAGAATCAACACCGTTTAATATTTGAACATTGTTTAAAAATACTTTAATAGTATCATTTATCATAATTATTTTAAAATTATAAGGAACGTTTAATTGAAAATTATAATTCATAGAACCAAGATTATTATAAGTTCCATTTACTTTATAGATTAAAACAAATGTGCCTCCAACAACAACTATATAACTTTTTCCCGCATTTTGTCTGAAAACAAAATTCATAACCTGCTGATTAAAATTCTTTGGAGTTACTTCAGCTTCCCATAAAAAGTCATTTGATAATGGCAAATTTTTAGGCACTAAACTTGCAGATGCGCCAGTAGTATTTGTCAATAACATTTTGCCGTTTGATTCAACACAACTTCCACTGCAAGTCCATTTATCAGAATATACTCCGTCGCTGAAATCATCAAAAAATCCACCTAATACTGAATAATTTCCATTTGAAGTGTTGCTCTTCAGTATTTCAAAATAAGGAGTTCCTGACTGCATGTCATTAATGATTTCTTTCTGAGTTAAACTTCTATTATAAATTCTTACTTCATCTATTAAACCATTAAAGTATTCAGTCCATGAGCCTCTGGCACCTATACTAAAAAGATTTGTATTTACTCCTAAGGCTCCTGTTGTTAAAACAGTATTTGAATCTAAAACCCCATTAATATATAATTTTTTAACAGAACCATCATAAGTTAAAGTAATATAATATAAAGAATTTGAAGTTAATGTTGTTGCTGAAGTTAATATTGAACCTGCCCAATTGTTTCCTGTTAAAAATCTTATATGATTATTTTCTAAATCCACTTTATATATTGCTTCTTTTCCAACAATAAATTGATATCCACTTAATACTGTTGGTTTAATCCAAGCACTTATTGTAATCTGTGAAAATCCTTCTAATAAATTTTCATCTCCAAAATTAACATAATCATTTCCATTATAATTAAGTGCTTTTCCATATTTTCCATCAGTCCAAGTTGTTCCTGAACTTATTGTTCCTGTTAAATTATTAGTACTCCAATCCTTTGTTATTGTTCCAGTATTTTCTTCAAAAGGCATGTATAAGACTAAACCTGAGTCGTTCATTAAGTTAGTAATTGTTGCACTATTAGTATTATTTGTAATTAATAATTCTGGTTGGTTATAAGCAGTTTTATCTTTAGTTGTAATATTATAATAATTATAACTTGAATTCTGCGTTGAATAATACGCTTTTATTCTATAATAATGCATTGTGTTGTCAATTGTTGCTGAATAATCAGTGTAAGCTGTTAAAGAAGTCTGTATTAAGTGTGTGAAAGTTATTCCGTCAAGACTTTTTTCTAAATAATAACCGTTAGGAGCTATCCCGTTTGAACTCCAAGTTAAAGTAATATAACTACTTAATCCGCTGTTAATTGATGAATTAAAACTTGCAGTTCCAGTTATTGTCGGATAGTTTAAACATCCTGTTCCTGCAACGCAAGAATCTGCAGGATTTCCTAATACACAGCTTGAACTATTTAATGCATTTATTGAAGTGCAAGTTATTGTTCCATAGTAGCAATTAGTTCCTACTTTTATTCCATTACCATAAAGAGTTACTTGAGCTGCAGCGCTTCCCGCATTGCATCTTCTGCAATTAACTGTTGTGCTTGAAGTTAATGAGCCTGAATATGTTGAGAAATTATCAGAAGTTGTATCATCACCGCAGCAAGCTGTTGAGCTTCCGGCAAATGTTCCTAAAGTATCAAACCAAGTTCTTGGAGTGCATCCGCTTGCGCTTGACTCGCACCTTGCTTGGCTTAAATCACTATCATATGATGCGCCTGACACTCCTCCACTAGCGCATCCCACTCCTTCAGCAATAGTTGTTTCTGAAGTGCAGCAAGTAGTTACTCCTGCTGAACACAAAGTTGTGCTTGTCGGGCATCCGGGTCCAGTATAATAGCAAGTATTTTCAATCCAGCATTTTCCAGTACTTCCATTTCCCAAGCATCCAGTTACTGCATCTATTGGGTATTTTGCAGCTGATGAACTGCTTGCTGTTCCTGAATTCAAAGCATTATCCCTTCCGGCAATAGTGTAAGTATATGATGTAAAGCAATTAAGCCCTGTAATTGTTTGAGGGCTGGCAGTGTAATAAGCATTGCCTCCTGTGCCGCTTCCTGCAATATAATAATCTTTAACTCCAGTAGTGATTGTTGTATTTTTTATTTCAACTAATTTTATGTCATCAATATAAAATTCTTCATGAGTTGTTACATTAATATAGTCAAATTGTGCTATTGCAAGTTCCCTTAAGCAGGTTGAAGATGCACAATCAGTGAACATATTGGCTGGAACTGTAAAAATATAATTAGCAAATTTCCATGTTCCTCCTGTGTTAGGATTAACTCCGCCTAAACTTAAAGTAGGATAACCTGTTCCTTGATTGCACCAACCTATTGAATAACAAATATAACTTGCAGCATATGTATCTGAAATTACATTTCCTTTATACCAAAATGACAATTGATATATATGTCCTGCTTGTAATCCTAATCTCTCCCCTGCACTTGTTGCTCCTGTTCCACTTCCATATTTCAATCCTCCCCAACAAGTAGTCTCAACGCCCCAATAACAGTTTGGATTATAAAATCTTGTAAAATTAACAGCATAATTTCCTGAATGTTTTTCAGAAGAAGTAATTGTAAGTGCTGATTTTGATTGGGTGACTGCTCCAAATCCATCCTTTAAAGAATTTGATTCAAAAGTCCATCCATTTCCTGAAAATAAATTATTCTCATTTCCTGAATTATCAAAAGATTTAGTGTAATAATAATAATAATTTCCATTATCTGAAACTGCATCCCATGCAACATTAAGGGATGTTGCTGATGCTACAGTTACTGTTGGAGCACTGCTAGGTGTTGCAGGAGCTGAAGTATCTGTAGCATTTAAATCATATAAGCTATTATTATATAATGGAGTTATTTTTACATTGTCAAAATAATATTTAGTTGAACTTGCACCATTTCTATCATCTGATAATTTGAATACTCCTGTGCTTGTAGTAGTCCAAGTATGTAAAGGAATATTGTTTACATAAAATGTGAAATTGGTTCCGTCAAATAATATTTTTTGATATCTTCCAAAACTAGGTCCACCATTTGCTGGAGTTGGAAAATTAATTCCTCCAGTCCCTTGTATTTGATAATAACCTATCCATCTAATATATCCACTTAATCCCGCATAAAATCCTTTTTCAGAATCTGCACTTACCATATCAATTTCAAAAATATATGGTTGTCCTGCTGGCAAAGTATTTGATAATGTAATTGTATTATCAAGAGTATTTTCTGAAACTGAATATAATTTTTCACTTTCAATTGCCCAAGTATTTTCACTTGAATCTGGAATCCAAACTGGATTATTTAAATAGTCTCCATCACTAAAATCATCATAGCTTCCGTTTAATGGAAGATAATTTCCTGACAAACTTGCGCTTTTAAAAATTCCAAACTCAGGAGTTCCTGACTGCATGTCGTTGATGATTTCCCTTTGAGTTAATGTTCTATTATATATTCTTAATTCATCCATCAAGCCTTTGTAATCATATCCCAAACTACCATAATTGCCTAAATAAATATCTGCAGTGCTTGATTGTAACTGCCCAGACATTGTTACGTTGTCTACAAGCATTCCATTATAATAAAGAATTGCTTGATTATTTCCGCAAACTAATGCAACATTTGCCCACTCATTTTCAGCAATTCCTGCAGTCACCCATGTTCTACCTATTGAATCCCAGCAGCTTCCGCTTAATATTCCTGTATTATAACCTAAAGCAAATTGATATTTTGCATCGCCACCATAACCTCCTCTGTAGACAAAATAAGAATCACCGTTATTTTGTGGATTAATCCATAATAAAATAGTTATAGTAGATAACTGCAAGGATGATGATTGCCCAAGAATAACTCCTCTGTGGTCATTTATTCCGTTAAAACTCAAAGCTTTGCCATATTTTCCTGTTGCCCAAGTTGCTCCATTTATTGTTCCTGTTAAATTATTAGTGCTCCAGTCTTTTGTTGTTGTGCCAGTGTTTTCTTCAAAAGGCATGTATAAAACTAAACCAGTGTCGTTTTCTGCAAGGTTAATATTAATTTTATTGTTTGTATTGTCTGCAGAAACTGTTAATATAGAAGTGGTTGGTCCTGTTCTGTCGGCAGTTATTGCATTTGCTATGCTGCTATATTCTGAATTGCTTGCTCCTTTATATGACCTTATTTTATAATAATAAATTGTATTGTCTGTTAAATTATCATCAGTGTAAGTTGTTATGCCTGCTCCAACTGTTGCTGTTTGAGCAAAAGTTGTTCCGTCAGTGCTTCTTTCTATCTTGAAACCATCTTCAATATTAGAATTATCAGTCCATGTTAAAATTATTTTTCCTAACTCTGAATTTAATGGCTTATCTGTTTGCGCAGTAGCTGTTAATACTGTTGGCTGATTCACGCAACCTACACTAGCAACGCATGCATCATTCGCATTTGTCAAAATGCAGCTTGCCCCATTTGCTCCGCTTGCTCCTGAGCATTGAATAGTTCCATAATAGCATGTTGTTCCTGATTTGTAGCCATTGCCATAATAAGTGTTTGGAGCAATGTATGAACCTGAGTTGCACCTTTCGCAAGTGCTTGAAGATGATGAGCTTAAATCACTATTATATGCAGAAAATGCATCACTTGCTGAATCATCATTGCAGCATCTTGCATAATTTCCAGAAGTTGTTGTTTGAGTAAGCCAATTAAATCCATAATATGAGCATATAGTGCTATTTGCATCAATTGCTTGATTAATAAATGAACCATTCATGCAAAAATTATTAGTGCTTCCAATTGAGCCATTATAAAAAGTATCGCTTGCTCCGTCGTCTCCGCAGCATCTGCCGCTTGAAGAATTTAAAATAATCCATGAATAACCTAAATCTTGGCATGAAGATTGGCTATCATCACCATCAGTGTAAGAAATTAAATATTTTAAAATTACAATACCTGAACCTCCATTACCTCCATTATTTGACGCTGCAGCAGTGCTTCCTCCTCCTCCGCTGCCAGTATTTGCAATAGCATTTCCTCCAACTCCTGTGCTGCTTCCACTGCCTCCTCCTGCAGTGCCAGCTCCTCCTGTTCCTCCATAAATACCCGCTCCTCCTCCTCCTGCATAAGTTAGACCAGTAATGTTGCTGATTTTACCTGCTCCTCCTGCTCCGCCAATAATTGCAGAAGCTGCGCCTCCAGCGCCTCCAGCGCCTCCTCCTCCACCTCCTGGATAGCCTCCTGAAGTAATTCCATTTCCTCCTGCATTTCCATATTGCGGCAAAACTGCATTAGAGCTAGATTTAGCATTAAAATTACCATAACCCGCTCCTCCTCCAGAACCTCCTGATTGCGAAGCAATATGACTACCTGAGTAAAAGCCTCCTCCTCTGCCTCCTCCTTCTGAAATTATATTGCCAAAAGAGCTATTTCCTCCTTTTGCTCCTGGATTTACTCCACTACCACCATCTCCAACAACAATATTATAAGAGCTTTCTGAAAGTGCTTGCCCTAATATTTCTGTAAATCCTCCAGCTCCTCCTCCTCCACATCCTGCACCATTTCCGCAAGATCCTCCAGCTCCTCCTCCACCAATTACCAATATATCAACACTTGTTACTCCTGCCGGAACAGTCCAATTAGTAGTTCCAACAGTTGTAAAAGTTTCATAAAAATAAGGATCAACATATCTTACAATTACTATTCCTGAACCGCCATCACCTCCACTATGAACTGTACCTGCAGCAGATCCATCATGGCCTCCACCACCACCACCACCTCCTGTATTATTTATACCATCTACTGCAGTTTTTGTAAGATCAGTTGTGCCTCCTGCTCCACCACCTCCTAATCCTCCTGCTCTTGCAGAACCTGTAGTGGTCCTTACTCCACCTCCTCCTCCTCCTGCGTAATAAACATTAGAACCATTTATAGTATAATTAAGCCCATCTCCTCCTTTGCCAGTTCCAGTTGCACCATTTGCACCAACTTGACTAGCTCCTCCTCCTCCTCCTCCAAAATTACCAGCACTGCCACTGCCTCCTGCATAACCTTGTCCTAATGTGCCTGCAATATTTGTAGCACCAGTTGATCCTCCTCCTGAACCTCCAATAGTTGCAGGCCTTACATCATTACCTCCAAAGGCAGCTCCAGCACCACCTCCAATAGCAATTAATGTTCCAAAAATAGAATTATTTCCAGGTGTTCCTCTTTGAAAAAAACCATTCCAACTATAACCTCCGCTTCCTCCTCCTCCAACAGAGATATTAATGGATTCTCCTGGAATAACTGAATAACTATTATTATATATTAATCCTCCAGCGCCACCACCTCCACCAATAACTCCTCCTCCTCCTCCGCCTCCTCCTACAACCAATACTTCAACGCTTGTAACCCCTGCCGGAACAGTCCAAGTGGTATTTCCAACTGCTGAAAAATTTACAGTAATATAATCAACTGAAAAACTAGGAGACAAAATTAATAAGAATAATAACGATAAAAATAGCTTTCTCATTATGATTATTTTAAGTAATCAACATTTAAAAATTATTTCTTAATTAATAAAAGAAAAGGTTGAGGGAGCTCTTGAAAGCCCAGTATATTCCAAAAAACTTATCTAATAAACTTGCTCCACTTTGCAAAACCTCATAAACACTTACGAAAATACTTTATGGTTGCTCCACTCAAGGCCTGGCCCTTTCAATAAAATCAAAGTCCTATGAGACAAAGCTTCGACGCTTGCCTACTAGGGTTTTTTAAAACACCTATCTCTTTCAAGTTTTCAGCTCCGCCAAGTGACTTGCGGACGAGAACCTTCGTCAAAGGTTACGCCTATCCCTCAAATAAAAATTAGATTTCTTTTTAATTAAAAATCTGTCGAATTAAATCAAATATTACTTCAAATAAGGTTTTTTCATCTGCAACCATTACATTGAACGCTGATGATGCTTCACTAACAATAGAGAAAGTATATTTTAAATTTAATTTATTATATTCACAATCAATGTCTTCTAAAAGTTCTGAATATTCTCCGCTTGAACCGCTCATTATTGGATATAGTTGGTTTGAAAAAAATAATTGGCTACTTGGAGCTAAATTAAAAATCATTAAATTAATATCTGAAGGATAATATTCTCCATCAAAAGTTAAAACTTTTGAAAAAACAGTATTTGATTGAGTAATTGTTGCTGATAAATTAATATTTGAAAAACCATTATTTTTAACAAAATATTGTATTCTTTCCTCATTAGCAGGGTTTAATTGGATAACTGCATAATCATCATGATTTGATAAGAAAACAAAACTTAACGGATTAGCAGTTAATATTTCATATTCTTCAGATATTAATGTCTTTAAACTTGAATCAGTATAAGTGATAGTAAAATTAAAATTATTAACTATTCCTTCAATACTGCAAGGATAAAAAGTTTTAATTGAAATTAATCCTTCTTGGCCTGGCCAAATATTAGAGTCATAAGTTATTGAATTAATATCAATGCCTGTAATATTTATTCCGTTTATTATTCCAACACCATCTCCATTGTTTTTTAATATTATTTTTATTTCTGACAATGAATTAGAATAAAGATTTGAATATTCTAATCTTGAAATTGTAAAATTTGCTATTCCTAAAGGAGCATAAGGCTGGCATACAGTATCACATTGTCCGTCATGAGTATAATATTGGCCGACTAAACAGCTTGTTCCTTCATTAGTGCAGCCGCATGAATCATCATCTGTGCCATAAATTGCATCAAAACCGTAATCAATATCATCAGAACAAACACTTCCTTTAACACACGAACTAGTTGAATTATAAAAATTATCAGCATTATAAGAATAAGGACTAAGTTTATACAAATAAGTTATTTCTTCATTATCCAAAGCACGATTATAAATACGAACTTCATCAATTGAACCGTTAAACCATCCTACATCCCCTGAGCATGCTGAAGGTGAAAAGCCTACAAATAAATAATCTGATGAACCACTTGCAGTATAACTAGCCTGACTTACTTGACCGTCAATAATGCCATTAACATAAATTCTTAATCCGTTAACTAAATCCCAAGTAGTAACAAAATAATACCATACATCACTTAGTAATGTAGTTGCTCCTGTAACTGATGAAAGACCATTATTCCAACTAATTGCCCTTAATTTATTTCCCACTAATGAAACAAATGGTAGACACCAGCCTTGTCCGTTACTGGTAGATGAAATATGTATTATATTACCTTGATTCTCTCCTGTATTTACTTTAACCCATCCTGAAATAGTATAAGGTTTATCTATAACACCTAAATCATTTAGATTAGAAACCATAACATAATCATTTGTTCCATCAAACTCTAAAGAGCTGCCATATTTTCCAGTCACCCAATCAGAAGTATCCATGTTTGTTAAAATTCCATTATTATTGTTACTATTATCATATGCAGTTATTCCTTCCCCTTCATCAAAATGCCATTCGCTAACTAATCCGTTTCTTAAATTTATATTATTATCATCTCCGCAGCAAGAATATTCATGATTCCATGAAACTTGAAAATTATCAATATAGAATTCTGAAGTGCCAGTAGTTTTTGTTCCAAAATGCACACTATTTACTTGAGTTGTTGAAAAAGTACCTGAATTAACAGGATAGGTTGGAGAATCAGTCCATGTACTCCAGTAACTATTATTGTAGATTCTGTAAGACGTTTTCCATGCAGTATCATTAACGCAAATCATTTTAACTTCAAGCCAATCAAAAAGGCCAGTTATGACTTGAGTTGTTGAACCTGCATTGCTCATTAAATACATGTTAGAATATCCTAAATAAATGTAGGTCAAACCATTCATATAAAAATATGGCCTGCTGCCATAAAGCATTGCTCCATTTTTATATTTAAATGATATCCAATCACCTGGAATCATATATCTATAATCAGAAGAATTAAACGACAATGTTGAACCTACTCCAATAACTGTATCATTATCTATAACGTGCCCAACTTTTGAGCCATCAAGTGTTAAGCATTTGAATGAAACATTTTCTCCACTTATAGCAGTCCAAATTCCCTTTCCTTCTGAAATAATTCCTCCAATGTTTTCCCCTTCATCCCAGCCTTCAAAATCTTCTGCATAATCCTGATCACTTACAGAACCATCAATCCAAGTGTAATTATAATTATTACATAATGTTGATGAAGTATCTATTTCTTGATTAATGTAATTTCCAGCTTGACAAAAATGCGCAGTGCTTCCTATTGAGCCATTATAAAAATTATCTAATAATAAGTCATCACCGCAGCATGAAGAATAAATATTATTTTGAGTTGTGTATAATAAATATATTTCTTGGCTGCTTAAAGGTTTATTATAAATTCTTACTTCATCAATTGTTCCATTAAAACCATACCCTGATAATCCTCCTATTTCAAAATGTTGATTAGGTAAAGGACTTATTCCGCCATCTTCTGATGCGTCAGCACTTGAAATATAAATTCCATCTAAATACAATGACACTCTATTATTAGATACGCTTACAGCCACATGATGCCAATCATATAAAACAGAATAAGGCAAATCAAAATGTTCATATATTAAATCCCCTAAATTTCTGTGAATAAAAGATATTCTTGTAGCATTTGTTAATTGAATAGCATAATTAACATTTGCATAAGAAGTTAATCTTGCAATTATTGGAGCCATTAACCCATAATAATAATCTGAATAATTTCTATTAATTGGATAAATCCATGCTGACAATGATAAATTTGCAGTCAATGCTGAAATATTATTTATAGGAGTAGCTACAGTTGAAAGACCATTAAATCTTATTCCGCTTCCGTATTTTCCTATAGTCCAATTAGTATTACTTACAGAAAATGTAGCATTAGTTAATCCCATATTATCTTTTGTAACAGTGCCTGAATTTTCATCAAAA
>JAQVTJ010000056.1 GCA_028700095.1 Methanobacterium sp.
AATATCTCTCATTGTAAGTATACCCACTATTATTCCATTATCAACAACTGGGAGTCTTTCTACTTTGTTTTCATAGGCAATATCCAGTGCTTCTTCAGGTGTTGTGGATTCTGAAACTGTGACAACATCTTCTGTCATTATATCCGAAACTTTACATTGTGGAGCCGAATTAATAATAGGTTTAATATCTCTTCTACTTATTATACCTACTACAATACCATTTTCTACAACAGGAAGTCCGCTTATCTCTTCTTCATCCATAATTTCATGCGCTTCTTTTATTGATGCATCTGGACTTATAGTTATAACATCCCTTATTGTAAGATCTCCGGATCTTTTTACTTTCTTTATTTCATTAATTTGCTCATTAATGGTCATATTTCGGTGTATTATACCTACACCTCCTTCCTGTGCCAGTGCTATTGCCATTTCCGACTCTGTTACAGTGTCCATTGCTGAACTTATAATTGGAATGTTTATTCTATAATTTCTTGAAATTTGGGTCGTAGTTTTAACATCTTTAGGTTCAACAGATGATACAGATGGTAGCATTAAAAAATCATCGAATGTATATCCCTTAGGTGCATTGTTTAGTTTTTCTGAGAACATATAAATACCTCCAACCCTCAAAAGGTTGTTCAAATAAGAATTAGGGTTTGATCATAGACCATATCCCTGTAATTTTTTTTAAGGATTCTAATAAACCCTATAAAACTTTTTTTTTATTATTTATTATTGGATTTTAATGTTTTAAAAGTTTTCTATCATATTCTTTAATCCAAGAACCGCATCACGATGTATACTTCCGGTATTTCTATCGCCACCACTACAAGCTGCTCCTCTAATACCAACAACATCACAGCCAATTTCATATAATAATTGGAGTTGATCTTTCTTAATAGATCCTGCAAGAGCTGATTTAAGCCCATAATCATGGATTATGCTGTTAAATTTTTGAAGTTTATTCTTATCCATAAAATCAAAAAGTGTTTTACCATCTTTAATAGCGGTATCAAGCATGGCTAGATCTGCTCCTGCATCTGCAGCTACCTTGGGTATTTCCATTGGATCTACAGCCCCTATTCTATGTGCATCTGCATAGCCTGATGCAACAATAAGTGCGTTATTATCAAATGTTTTTACAGATTTAACAACATTTTCCATTACTTCTAAAGCTTCATCATAATTTCTGGTTCCATATAAACCAACTTTTATGTAATTTGCTCCAGAAACCACCGCTCCAGCAGCTGCTAAAGATACGGTACCTGGTTTGTAGGGTATATCTCCTAAAGTTGCACTTACATGCATTTCTTTAGGGGTCATTTTCCTAATATCTTGGATTACCCATGGGAAGTTTGCACCTAGGGATCCTTCTTTGGGATTTTTAACATCAATTATATCAGCACCGCCTTTTATAGCTTCCAGTGCCTCTTCAACATTAATTGGACTAATTAATAGAAGCAAATTTTATACCTCCTACTTTTTCTATAATAAACCCATTTTCATAATACTATATGAGTCCCATCAAAATTATTTGATTATTAAGATTATTGATAGTTAGCATATAAAGATATTCCCTATAAAAATGATCAAAAACTAACTATATAATATAAAAAAAATAAATATTTTTTTTTATCTATAAACTATTTTAAAATAATTAACATATTTAATTTCTATTTAAATGCTATGATTTATTATGTATTGTATTATATCAAATGGTTTAATATAATTTGATGATAATATAATGATATTTAATATTAAAATGGATAACGCAGCTAATATTGAATATTCTATTATTCTATTGTATAGTATTTCAAAATTATTACGTCTTGAGTCAATATAATAGTATGTATAAGGGAAAAGAACAACTGTTTGTGGTATTAAAATATTAAAGAAGTCAATTAATGTAAAATTTAAGGTAAATTTCCACCTAAAAAATGTTTTAAAAGAGGTAAAAAAAGGATTAATACAAATATTAACATAAATATGGAAAAAATTGGAAAAAATATTATATATTTAAGTTTGTTTGACACACTGTATTGAAGGAAAAACTCGATATTAGGATTTTGGATAATATTATAATTTCTTTCATAATCATCTTCATCTATTAATAAATGGTTGATTTGGTTTCCATTAATCTTTTCAATATATTGGATATTTAATAAAAGCTCACCTATATCATTATTAATATTATAGTAAAGCTTTGGATTATTATATTTTTTATCAAGTTTCATACCTTTAGGAAGAGCTAATGAATATTCATGTTGGTCTGGGCCGGTTAAAAATGATATAGAAGTGTATCCTGTTGGGTTTTGGCCAAAGGTATACTGTTTTTTTTGAAATTGTGGTTTGGGATCTAGATACTGAATTTCAAGTTTTACATGTCTTAAATGGTTTTCTGAATAATTATCTGCTTTAGGATAACTATTAAGATCTCCTATGTTAACATTGAAAATAACATAATCATGTTTATGTGGTTTTTCAGGTATTGTTGCAATAAAAAATAGATATGTATTTAAATCACTTCTTTTAATGTTAAGTTTTAAAAAATTTTTAAGATGAATCTGTATAAACTGCTGATCGGTATATAAATCCACTATTTCCCTGATTAATCTACCTTTATGTGGATTTATAATATCTTCAAAATACCAGCTATTCTGTTTTTTAATTAACATGATATTGTAAATAATTTTTCTACCTATTTTTTGATAATTTATTTTTTATCATCTGCACTTTATCTGTTGCATCAGCATGAACAGTTTTTAAATACTTTATTTTTGCATTTAAAGGTTTTAAATGTCGATTATATCGTATCATATTAGTTACCTTTTATTTTTTTTAATATAACGGTATTTAATTATTTTTTTTGGGTTATATTAGAGTAATAAAGTTTAACACTTTAGATGTACACTATATATATTATACTCCAGAATATTTAATACTAACTAAAATAAAAGTATTATAATATGTTTTATGTAAAGAATAGGATTTATCAAATAAATTTTTAGAAATGTCTAATAATAAAATATTATAATAAAATCTTTTTAATTGGATATTGATTATAAAGAATATTTATTGGTAATAATATGTTGGGTGTTATAAATTTTACAAGTGACACTGCAGTTGCTCCTATACATATGGAGGAAATCTTAGAATTTATATACAAATCATATCTAATAGCTGAACCTGAAAATTTTAGTAATTTAAGAATAAAAAGGAAAGAATTTGGTTCAACACTTGAATTTACTGCTTTATTTCCTGATAAATTATATAAAATTAATGTTAAAATGGTGTCAGGTGCTCCTATTCATGTAATGTTTAAACCAGATCATGGTATTCCTGATAAGTTTATATCTTCACTTAAAGAAAATCTGATACTTGCTGTGCAAATTTATCATGAAACTGTACGTCAGTCCACCATATACTTTGCATGGGTTGAAGGAGAAGATATAATACCTGAACAACCCCCTACATCAAGTAAACGGCTTTCTGATCGTCTTTTCAGTAGCAATATGCTTTTTATTTATATACTATTTTTTGGTTTTAATATCTTTTTATTCCTATTATTAGGTCTTATTTTTGCAGTAGCTGCAATAATTGCTTTGCAACTTGTTATTGTTTTATTATCAGATAAAATTTATACTATAAGAAATAAGTGAAAAATCACATCTTCAAATCCTAAAGTCCATATAATAGAATATCAACTGCCAGTAAAGGAGTTTAAAGAGTTTAAGAAGAAATTTGGTAATGATGTTATTATGCATATGAAAAGGGAATTATATAATAAAACACTTGCCATTGGTAAAGAACCTACATGTGCAATTGGAGCACAAATATTTGAATATTATGGATTTCAATGTACTCAAGAAAATAAATTAGTTAAAGTTATTGATGTATATAAAATAGTTAAAAAAGCTGCTGAAAAATTTGATCTTCCAATACCTAAAATTGTTATTACAAATACAATGGTACCTAATGCCGCAGCAACAGGACCAAGCCCAAGTCATGGTTTGGTTATGATAACTACAGGATTATTAGTTGAACTAGAAGAAGATGAAATATTAAGTGTATTAGGACATGAAATGGGACATTTAAAAGGAATAGATCCCATTGTTTTATTTACAATCATATCTAGTGAGTTTATTTTAAGATTCACCCTATTTTATCCTGTAGTAATAATAAATCCCTTAAATATTGTTATTATATTTACCATGTAGAGGTTACACAAGATGCATCTGACTATACTAAGGGACGATATAATGGCCAGTTATTAGCAAAAGAATTTATTGTTCCAGATGCTGTTACACAAAAATTCCAACTTGTTGTTGATATACATAGTAATGCCGGGAATTGGGCACAAAATTTATTTATTTTTGCACCAGTTACAGGAAGCAGTTCTGAAACAATTGGAAACGAAATAAGCAGTAAAATATCATGGTTAACCTATTATGTGCCTCCTAATCCCACCAGCCCAGAATATCTTACAATTCCACTTATAAATTCAGGTGTTCCAGCTATAATATATGAAACCTATATAAAAGAACCATATCAAACAACAAGAGATCGTGCAGAGGAATTTATAAATATTGTAGATAATTTAAATCTCTAAAAAAAAAAAATAATAAATTATATATTTTAACCAAATAATGGATAAAAAAATAATTAAAAAATTTTTTTAATTATAATTACTTTTTTTATTAATCCACAACATTCTCTATTTTTTTATTAAAATAAGTTAATACAATTAAAATTTGGTTTAAAATGGTGATCCTTTCTTTTTTATTTTATCTTTAATTATTTCATGTTCACAACAGATCAAATGGGATTTAACTTATTTATATCTTAATTTATTAATGAATTGATTTATTTTTATTCCCATTGGACATTCTACTGTACATAAACCGCATAGTGTACATGTGAAAAGTCCTGAATCAAAACATGATTTGTTACCTTCAATGATACTACTTAAAATAACACCCCTTCCTCCGAGATGTCTTTTATATCCGAATTCATATCCTATTGTTGTGTATATTGGACAAGTAACAATACAACTTCCACAACCAATACATAAAAAACATTCTCCATTTTCTTTTATAGCTTTTCGTCTGCCATTATCAAGAAGTATAAGAACAACTCTTCTTGCCCCGTACATATCTTTAAGGAGAATTTGTTCTATATCAGCTGTTTTAGATGGGGATGAAATAACATTCATATGCTGGAACTTCTTTTCCAGACGCAAATATTGTTTCAAGCTTCACAACTGAAATTGTGTCTTCTATTGTTTCTACAAGTTTGTCTATGCCTGCAATTATAATATGTGTATCAAGCATGGACACCATAGTTATGTTTCCTTCATTATGTACTGTTAAAATTGAACCATCATCTGCTGCTATGGAATTTGCACCTGTAATTCCAATACTACACTTTGAAAGTTTTAAAAGCACATCTTCTTTGATTATATTAAGAATATTACGTGGTTCAGGTTTTACTTCTATATTAAATTCTTTTGATATGGTTTCAGCTATGTTCTTCATTTTTAGATGTGAAGCTGGCCCAATTGGATGAGATGGTTGTGTACTTGGATCTAGCTGTACTATTCTGTCTCCTAAATCAGTTTCAACAACTTGTATTCCTTTACTTTCAAGGAACTGTGAAAGTCCTATTTCACCAGCTGTGTTTGATTTGGATTTTGCAATTATAGAGTGATCCTTAACAATATTATATATTGCTTCAAGTGCATTTTCAGATGTTTCAGCATATATAACTTCAATATCATTTGCTTCAAGTTTCTTAGTTGCCTTTCCAATAAGTTGTTCCATATTTGCTATAGAATGTTTTCGTATGGTTTTAACATGTTTTTTAAGTTTTAATGTAAGTTCATCATCTAATATTTTTGCCCTTCTATCTTCAAGTTTTCCAAAGGACCTGTTCATTGTTTTTATTTCAGAATCCTTCATATTCAAGCCCCATTACAACCAATTCAATTATATCTAATATATTAGAAACAGAACATACAATATCATTACCCAATCCATATTTAAATGCATTTTTAAGGTTTAAAATACAAAAAGAGCAGGATGTGATAATTATCTCTGCATCTATAGATTTTGCATCTTCAATTCTTTTTGATGCAATTTTAAGTGCAATATCTGGAAAAGCTGATTTAACACCTGCACCACAACATCTAGATCTTTCCCTATTTCTATCCATTTCAACTAGAATACTTGTGTTTTTTATTATTTGTCTGGGTTCTTCATATATATTGCAATGTCTGCCTAGATGGCAGGGATCATGGTAAGTAACTTTTTGATGGGTTTTTTTAATATTAATTTTACCTTCTAATATCAGTTCATTTAAAAGCATTGAACTATGTTTAACATTTAATTTAATTCCAAATATTTATTATAATCATTTTTTAATGTGTTATAACAACCTGCACATGATACAAGTATTTCTTCATCATTATCTGGTAGTTGTTTTATTGTTTTCTCCATTACTTCTAATGCATCGTCTTTATATCCTGTTCGCATTAAAAATGATCCACAGCATTGTTCATTTTTAACTAGGGCATAATCTAGATCAGCCTTTTTTAATATTGTTTCTGTAGCATTAGAGATGTTATTAAGTTTTTCTCTAACAAAACATCCTCTAAAATATATCATAATTTTTTATTGCCGCCCTTTTTAATAAATGGAATTTATATTATTATACTAGGATATTTTATCTTTTTTTTTACTTAAAATTTTTTTTTCATATAACTCTATTCTTTTTTTTTATAAAAAAAAATTTTAATGATAAATTATAATTGAACTTGTTTATTTATGTGTTAAATTCCATATTACACCCAATCCATAGGAAATATGTTGTATTGGTAGAAGTATAAAAATATATAATGAATATATGGTTTTGGTTTTAATGAACACTTCAAAAAATACTGAAATTGTGAAAATTATATAGAACAATAATGGAATGAAAATATAAGAACCCAATATATAATATAATGGTAGTATAAGTATTAGATAGAAAATAAATATCATTGTAATTGGTACATTTATTGTAATAATGTTTCTATGTTTTTTTACTGTATTTGTTATGTTAATTCCATATTTGAACATGTTATTTGCAAATTCCATAATTGAACTTGTTTCATGATGCCATACCATGGCTTTTGGAAAATTAATAAAATAATATCCTGATTTCCTTAATCTGTAATTTAGTTCATTATCATCTGAAATAATGAGTTTTTCATCATATCTGAACTTTGATATAATATTTTTCTTATATATTGCATTATAGTTAGCTACGCTTTTAGTATATTTAATGTTTCTTTTAACAAAGGCAGGATTACCTCCAGATGCGATTTGTGAAGTTAATAATGTATTAATCACCATTTCTTTTTTGTTTCTGGTTTTTGCTACTAAACGCGGCCCACCTGCACCTGCTATAGTTTTATCTGTATCTTTTATAGTATTGTAAAGTGTTAACATCCATTTTTTATCCACTATACAATCAGCATCTGTAAATGCTATGTATTTAGAATTGGGATTAGAATTATCAATAACCAAATTTCTTGCAAAACAATGCCCATATAAACCAAAATCTGCTTCATCTATAACTTTATATTTAACACCTGATTCTTCCAATATTTTTCTGGTGATTTTTCGTGTGTTATCTGTGCTGTTTCCATCTACAACTATTATTTCATAGGTATTTATATTAAAATCTTGGTTTAAAATACTTTTAATGGTATTAGATATATTTTTTTCTTCGTTTCTTGCTATTATTCCAATAGTTATTTTTATAGACATTTTTTATAACCAAATAATTCATTATACTATAATTAAAAGTTTTTAGTATAATTATGTATATTTTTATATTCTATTTTAAAGTCTAAATTTACAATTATAATACATATATTTATTATCTACTAATTAAATTAATATAAATTAATTCTTTTTAACTGGATTTAAGGGGTCAGTGAATGATTTGTAAGATTTGTAATAATTCTATTAATAATAAAAAATTTCAAATTAAAGAAATGATGTTCGGAACTAAATATAAGTTTGGTTACATTGAATGTGGTAGGTGTGGTTGTCTTCAAATAGCCGAAATACCTGAGAATATTGCACAATATTATCCATCTGACTTTTATTCATTTAAAGATAATTTAATAGAAAATCCTATAAAAAGATATTTACGGAGGAAACGAAATGAATATACCTACTTTAAAAAGGGTTTGATTGGTAAGTTCATGTTCAATAGATATCCGCCGTATTTCTTTGATAAGCTTGAAAAGTTGGAAATTGATCTAGATTCCAAAATATTAGATGTTGGATGTGGTTCGGGTCGTTTACTCTACTCATTTAAAGCTTTAGGATTCAAAAATCTAACAGGCGTTGATCCATATATAAATAAAACTATAAATAAGAATGAAATTTCCATATACAAAAAAACAATCCATGAACTGGAAGGTAAATATGATCTTATCATATTAAAAAATGTTCTTGAACATACACATGATCAACTAGAAACACTAATAAAAATTTCAAAACTTTTAACATCAAACGGAATTTCAATAATCACAATACCACTTAAAAATAAATATATATGGAATAAATATGGGGTTAATTGGGTTCAAATTGATGCACCCCGCCATTTTTTTATACACACCCTTGAGAGTTTTAAACTTCTATTAAACAGTACAAATTTAGAAATAAAAAATTTAATATTCGATTCTGATGCTTTTCAATTTTGGGGTAGTGAACAATATAAAATGGGTATTCCATTGATGTCAGAGAATTCCTATTTAATTAATCCAAAAAAGAGCATGTTTACCAACAGTCAAATAAAACATTTTAATGATAGAGCTCATGATTTAAATCAAAAAAGATTGGGTGATCAAATTTTCATAGCACTTGAAAATAAAAAATGTTCATAAAATCCATAGGAATAAATTTTAATAGTTCATAAGGGGAATAAATAAAATTTTAGATATTTCTATTATTTTATTAAATTATTAATTAATATAACATCTTCTTTATTTATCCCTTTTAAAACAAATAATACAACTACATATAAAAATGCAGATGTTAAGATTAATATTAATAAATTAAAATCTTTAAATATCCAGATGAATAAACCCATTATAACTGAAGAAATAACTATTTTTATGGTTTCTTTTAACAATTTTTTTCTATGAATAATATATCCTGATCTAATGGCCATTATTAAAACTAATAATAAAATAAGAAATTCAGTTACCAATGTATTGAAACTTGCTGCAATATAGCTATATTTGGGAATTAAAATAAAATTAAGGGCAATATTAATAACCATCCCAATAAAGGTTATTTTAAACAATAATAATTGTTTATTTGTAGATTGGAAGAGTTGTACAAATGCTGCGTTTCCAAATGTGAAAACAGTGGCCCATACAAGTATTTGAAGTGCTGGTGATGATGCTAGAAAACCCTGTCCAAAGATTATAGTTATTATTTTATTGGCTAGAATAGTGATTGTTACTCCAAGCGGAACACCAATTAATATCATATATTTAAAATATTTCTCTACTATTAATTTTAATGAATTAGGGGAAGAACCATATAACTTGGACATCACCGGGAAAAGTGCAGCATTAATCACAGTGGGAATAAATAATAACAGCAAAACAATCCGATAAGCTGCGTTATATAATCCTACAGCTTGGTCTCCCTGCATAAAATAGAGCATTACTGAATCTATCCAAATATATATTGTTACAAATACTCCCATTAGACCAAATTGTGCAGATATTTTAACTGTAGATTTCCAGAAGTCCCAATCAACCTTTATTTTTGGTAGGGGGAGTTTAAAGTTTTTTGTTAAGATAAAAATGTGATATATTAGGATTAATCCACCTACCAGAGCATAAAGAATCGTGAATGATATAATTCCATAATTATAGTTTATTAAGATAAAAATTCCAATTAACATTAATATATTATTTAAAACAGATGCAATTGACTGGTATTCAAGTCTTTCATATGCCTGAAATATTGATGCAAAGAAGTTTGAAAATGTCGTAAAAACTAAAAACATCATCATCAAATAGAGAAGATAAGCTGTTTGTGTTGGATAACATGTTATTTTTACAAAAACTAAAACAATAATTAATAAAATTAATATTTGTAAGAGTTTTATTGTGAAAATATTATTAAGATATTTATTTGTTAAGGATTTTTCCTTAGATAATTCTCTTGTCATGAGAA
>JAQVTJ010000057.1 GCA_028700095.1 Methanobacterium sp.
AGGCTATTGCTGTGTCTAAATAGTTTACACCCTGATCTATGGCATATCTTATTTGTTTAATGGATTTTTCTTCATCTGTTCTACCATTTTTAGAGGGTAATCTCATTGCACCATAACCTAAAACCGGTATTTATCATTATTCCTCTCTATTTTCCGATATAACACTTTATTTAATCCCTCCACTCTTTTTAATAGGGTTATACACCTTTTTTTTATATAAAATATATTACAAGAAGTTTAAGCCATTGTAACATATTTAATGTGTTTCCTTTTTTGTTTATAGAAATTTTCTATGAATTTAGCATATACTGGTCTGGTTATGAAGATTCCTATTAATACTCCTAATATTGTTGTAAATGCAAATACAGATAACATTCCTATGCCGGTATATCCTCTTGAAAAACCATAATATGCTAGGGGTAACATTGCTGCGATTAATGTGGCTGCAGATGCAAAATGCATTTTTTATATTGATATTAAGTCCCCTATTTTTTCTTGTTGATTTTTTCTTTTGATGAGATGTTTTATCTTTTTTAAGCACTTCATCTGTGATTATAATTTGGTCATCTACTCCTGTACCAATAGCTGCTAAAATACCTGCTATTGTTGCTAAATCAATATTCCAATGTATTATTGAAGCGGTACCTAATATTAGGAGAAGTTCTGCAAGGGTAGTGAATATTATGGGTAATACTAAAATTGGAGTTCTATATCTAAGATATACAACTAATGAAACTATAAATATTGCTAATACTCCTGCTATTAATGCTCCTTTTTCAAATTGATTTCCTAAATCTGCAGAAACACTTCTAAATCCTATAATTTCAACTTTTACGGGCAATACTCCTGATTGAAGTAAAACTGAGGTATCTTTAGCTTATTTAAGAGCAGAATCTTTTGTACTGGCAGGAATCTCTATATTTACCTCTGCTTGGGGTATTCCCTGAGTTAATTCAGATGTTAGTGTAGGTGAACTCATTAATTTATCATTTAGATACATATCTACAGGGATGTTGGCTTTGCCGTGTGCTGCTTGTGCAAATTTCTTAGCAGCATCTATTGTAAGTACAAATGGAACATTTTCGGTTGTTCCTGTAACTTGACATGGTTTAACATTAACTATATCTGCACCTTTAAATACTGTTTGATTTTCTATTTTTGCTTCGAATTTACCAGGAGTCCCAACTACATGTGCAACTTCTTCAGGTTTTATACCTGCAATTTCAATAATCACATCTTGATCTCCGCTTTCACGCACATCAATATCAGAAACACCTAAAGTATCCAAACGTTTATCTAATATAGTGGTAACTTTGTTCATGGTGTCCTTGTCAACAGGTTGATCAAGATGTATCTGAACTAACGAACCTCCGCTTAGATCTAAACCTTCTTGAATTCCATAAGCAGATAGAACTGATATACTTCCAATTATTAATACTATAAGTAAAATTACCCGATAATCTTTTAAAAATTCTATAATATCGCTCATTTATAACCACCATCCAAATACTACCTATGAAAAGTCCATGATCCATTAAACCATTGTCAAATATATCTCTACAAATTCAAAGTAAAAACTTATATCCATCTAAAGTTTGTAAAATATAATATTCCTATATATTTTATTATATATTTTATATTTCATTAAACAATAGTATTAGACTCTTAAGCCACATAAAAAAAAATAGCTATTTTTGTACTTCTTGATGATAAAAATATCTTTAATGTTTTTTAGAAACATATTTGTTCAGTTGGTTTTCTACCCTCATAAAAAGAGGTAATAAGAATTTGTTTTATTTATAAAAAAAATACCTATAAAATTATCAGATGATATTTAAATCTTTTATATAACTTGCTATAGATTTTTATCTTTGATTAATTTAAAAAATTGTGGTGGAAAATAAAAATAATTATTCATTTTTCTTTCATAGGCCGTATAAAAAGTGAAACTATAAAACCTATTAGGAAAATGTTGGAAACAAATGTAAATGTGGTTTTCATTGCATCACTTACAGTTTTGTTTTGATTTTATATGCAATGGATGTTTCATTATTTTTTAAAGCTGTTATATTAGTTTGTTTCATTTTATGTTCATATACAGTCAGGTTATTTTTAATATCATTTTTACTGAATTCATTGGGAAATGTTTGATCAACTGCAACATATATTCCATTAATAATTCCAAGTATTAGAATTATCCCAATAATTGCAGTTCCCATTGATGATCCAAAACTTGAACTCATGGACATTATACCAGAAGCATCGGACTGTTTATCAGATCCTGCTGAGGATAATATAATATTACCTGTTATTGGCAGTGCAAGACCTAAACCAATACCTAAAAACAATGTTCCAGGGATGAGATTGAATATTTGTGTATCTAAATTAAATTGGCTGCGAAGTATGAAAGTACCAATAAGAGTCAATAAAAATCCAATTGACACAAGATAATGGGGTGCAATATAATTGGATATTTTGGCAGAAGCAGTTGCAAATATTAACAGTCCAATTGTCAAAGGCAAGATTACCAAACCTGTTGTAAAAGCATCTGCACCTGATACTTGCTGTAAAAATATTGGTAAAACAAAAACAGCACCTGCAAGTGCTAATTGCATTATTAGCCGTGTAAGATTTCCAAGGGCAAAATTCCTATTTTTAAACAATCTAATATCTGTAAATGGTGTTTGGTTTCTTTCAATTCTTTTTTTCTCCCTGAAATAGAATATTACAAGTAAAACCATACCAATACCCATTACAATTATTGGTAATATATAGTTTATAACATAGTTAATACTTAAAATCCCAAGCACAAGTATGAAAATTCCAATTGAAGAAAGTATTACACTGATTTTATCTATTTGAGAGAATTTCAGAGATGGGGGGAAATATATTAATTTCTGTGAAAATATTAGGATAAACAATATAATAATCAGTTCAAGTCCAAATCCCCATCTCCAACTAAAGAAGCTTGTTAAAAATCCACCAATTAATGGGCCTACAGCCGCACCTACACTTGCAATTGCAGTCCATATTCCAATTGCAAAAGCACGGTTTTGTCCTTTGTAAGTTCCAGTTATAATGGATGCTGTAGCAGGGGTCATAAGAGCAGCCCCAATACCTTCAAGTATTGACCATCCTACAAGTAACATTACTGCATTAACACTCAAAGCAGCTATACCTGTTCCTATAACATAAATAATAGCACCAATAAGATGCTCTTTTCCGTCCTATTATATCCTGCATTTTACCTCCAAAAAGCATTAATGATGCCATTGTAAGAGCATATACAGTAATAATAATCTGTATAACAGGTATAGTTGTATTAAGATCAACAATAAGATTAGTGATTGCAACATTCATAAAAGTTGAATCAAGTGCAATTATAAATGATGATAAAGAAACAAGTATAAGGGCTGTCCAGCCTATTTTTGACATATCAAAATTATTTTCCACAAAATATTCCTCCATTACATTATAAGATATCTTGGAGTTATTATTATTTAAAGAAATAGCAAAATTGAAATAAATAAATTATAAAAAATATATGTATCCTATTAATTTACTGGTTTAAAAGGAAGAAACAGTTATTTAAAAATATAATAAACAGTTGAAATGAGGGATTTGTTAGAAATGTAACTTTCTAGAGGAATTTAATGGAAAATCATAGGAATATAAAAAAAATGTATTATATTCTAAATAAAAAAATATCTAAACATATAATTATATATATGAAAAAATACTATACATTAAAACATAAAATGGGAGTTGTAAAAAAAATGGAAAATGTTTAAATATGGGAGACATAACCAAATCCACAGTCGCTGCTGAGGGTGATGTGTGCCATTGGTATTGTTATATATGCGACAATTACAAGATATGTGTCAAAACTGGATATTGTTGTAAAAATATAATTTAGGATATACACATAATTTTTTTAAATTTTTCTATTTTTTTTTCAATTAATTTTTTTTGGATCCAATAGATTTTCTCTTTAATGATATAACTTTTAAATTCCCTATTGTTTAAATATTATATGTTAATTTTTTATTTTATTTGGATATATTTGTTGTTGATGGCCAGTGGATCTTGCGTTGCATTGTTTTTGGGTGTTTTTTTGGGATTAGTATTTTATTAAAAAAAATATAAATCAATAATATTATTTAATATGAATAATAAATAATATAGTATATTAAAATTTGATGAAGCTCTATCAACCTACGGTTTTCGTACATATACATTTTCTGGAAAAAACTTTTTGGAAAATAAATCTGTCTTATATTATTTAGATGATGTTGATCCAGAGGTGTATGATTCATTAAAAAGTAAGATTATTGAATACTATAAAGATCGTAAAAATATTGGATTTAGAATAAACTCTTTTAATCAAAAAAAGACCATGGGAATATGGGTGATTATGGATTGTGGTCCGGAATTAATAGATGATTTGCAAAATGAATTTGAACAAAAATATGAAGAATTAAAGAATGAAGTATCAAACAAAAAAATTTAGCTCTATTTAATTAGATTAATTTAAAATATAATAATATTTATATTTAACCAGAACAGAGTATATTAAAAAAAATATAAATATTCGCATTTTTATAATTTTATGTACAATTTATAATATAATAAATCTTTATATATTTAATTAGATTATTTATTAATTTAGGATAAAACTTAGGATCTATAATTATTTGAATACTAAAAATATTATTAATTCGGATATTTTGTATTAATAGATTAAATTTCTTATTTTAAATTATGATTTAACTTTAAAATATTATTAATAATTATTGTAAAAAATGGATTTTAATGTAAGAGTTTAAGTATAAAAATATTCTTATACTTGTTATGGGAAATCGAACTTATGATGGAAAAAATATTAAATCTTCAATTATATCAATACTAGATGAATATTTCGGTATTTCAAAATATAACTCTACAGTAAAAACCGAACTTATCGCAGGTCTTACAACTTTTATGACAATGGCCTATATTATTATTGTCAATCCTCTTATTCTTTCATCTGCAGGGATGGATTATAATGCAGTATTTGTTGCAACATGTATTGCAGCTGCAATTTCAACCTTTTTCATGGGAGTTGTTGCAAAAAAACCCTTTGGAATGGCGGCGGGTTTGGGATTGAATAGTGTTGTTGCATTTGGTGTTATTTTAACCATGCATCAATCATGGCAAATAGCTATGGGACTAATATTTATTGAAGGATTTCTTGTTTTTATATTGGTTTTAACTAATCTTCGGGAAATGGTTATGCATGCAATACCACCATCTTTAAAAATGTCAATTGGTGTGGGTATTGGAATGTTTATCTCATTTATAGGATTTAAATTGGCAAATATAGTAATAGACAGCCCCGAAAATCTTTTAAAATTTGGAAATGTAAGTAATCCTGTTTTTATAATATCTATTATTGGTATTATAATAATCATGGTATTAATGTCTCGTAAAATCAAGGGAAGTATCTTCTTTGGTATTATTTTAACAGCAATTATTGCAATAATAGCCTGTTTAATTGCAGATTTAAATAATGTGGCATTTAATGTATTCCAAAACCCTAATTTACCCTCTTTTATCACTCCTTTAACTGCAGGATCAAGTAATTTACCACAATGGGGTGGTGGTTTAATTGAACTTCCAAATGCCCATAGTATTTCAACAATTGGTCATTTGGATATATTAGGTGCTTTCTCCCTTAGTTTTATACCAATAATTTTCGCACTAATGATGGTAGATTTCTTTGATAGTTTAGGAACTGTTCTTGCAGTTGGAACCCAAGCAGGACTTGTTGATAAAACAGGTAAATTATTAGATCTAAAAAAAGTTCTTTCAGTTGATGCTTTGGGAGCTATGATAGGGGGATTTATGGGAAGCAGCTCAAACACAGCTTATGTTGAAAGCTCTGCAGGAGTTAGTGAAGGTGGTAAAACCGGTTTAACATCAGTAGTTGTAGCTTGTCTTTTTTTAATTGCGATGCTATTTGTACCACTTGCATATTTTATACCCTCTGCAGCAACAGCCCCTGCATTGATTATTGTAGGATTTTTTATGATATCAATGGTAAAGCATATTGAATGGGATGACTTTGAAGAATCTTTACCTGCATTTCTAACAATAACATCCATGGCATTCACATTTAGCATATCAAAAGGTATTGGTTTTGGTTTCATATCCTATTGTGTAATAAAATTAGCTGTTGGAAAATGGAGAGAAGTACATCCTTTAATGTGGGTTGTATCTTTAATATTTATTATATATTTCATATTCGTCTCTAACATGCTATAAAAATATTAAAACATCTAAAAGTCTTTGAATTATGGACACATAATAAAAAGAATTTTATAATAAATTCATTTTATTTTTTTATAACCAATTTATTCTATCTAAAAGAATTCTAAAGGCTTATATTATATCGTTTTAATTTACAAATACTATTATGCCAATTAAAATTAATTTAAAATAGCTTTTAATATCTTAAATCTAAAAATATTTATTTTAAGTAATATTTATGTATGTAAATTTATTATTTGTAAGGGTGGTTGGAAAATTTTATTTACATAAAATCTTTTTTTTATTTTTTATATCTGTATTTATGAACTACAATAATTGTTAATATTGATAATGCAAATCCTATCACGTTTGGAGTTAAGATATAATAATTTGATATTAAAGATCCATATATTATCCAAAAAAGACAGTTGAAAAATAGCATTATATAAAATAATAATGATACTTCATCTGATTTTTTAGTTTTTAATATTGTTCTAATTTGATCTATTGTGCTTATATACATAGTAAATGTAAAAACACATGCTATAATACCAAAATATTCAATTACTATGGGTGTCATTATGATCACTTAACCACTCCAAAAAATTATAAGTTTCTTTTACATTTTCAACATAGAAGTTAGCAGATTCCTTCACTTCTTCTGGTGTTCCAATAGAATTTACAGCTATACTAATACCTTTAACTTCATTTTTTTCACTTAATTCTTTTAATTTTCTGAATGCAGATATATCATTAATATCATCACCAATATAAATAATTTTTTTAATATGATTTTCTGAGATAAATTCATGTAGAACTGATCCTTTATCATATCCCACCGGAGGTCTAATTTCCAATAACTCTCTACCTTCAATTATTTTAACTAACTTACCCTTTTTTAGGTTGTAGATGGTATTCAATAATTCTTTTTTTGCTTTATTTTTAGAATTACAATTATTATAATGTACTGTAAGACTTAATTTTTTATAATTAAATGATATTCCAGTTATGTTTTCAAATCTTTGGTGCAGTTCTCTGCTTATCTCTTTGATTATGGGAATGTATGATTCGATCCTTGGATCTGTGATAATTTTTCCATTTTTAATTTGTTGCAATCCATGATTTCCCATATAAACTATTTTCTCTAATTTGATAATATCTATGGCATCATTAATATCTCTTCCAGTTAACACTCCAATATATTTATATTTAGAAGATAGATCCAATAAAAGATTCCTCATTTCGGGAGTTATTGTTGCATTTTTTGGTTCAGGACCAATTTCACTTATTGTACCATCAATATCTGTTATTACAACGGAATCTTCTTCTTTAAATTTTTCTAGATATTTTAAAGAATTAAGAAGATATTTTGCCATTTTAATACCTCTTTATCGTATTTACTATAATTTTTGTATTTTAAACTACAAAGTTATAATGGTATGATTGTGATATTTAATAGTTTTTATTATAATATAAAGAATTATTTAGAATTTAAGATATCTATTACTTAGTTTTATTTAAGTTAAAAAAATAATATAAAATCTATATATGCCGAAATATTCATTAAGATAGTTTGAATTTATCAATTAGTGGAATTTATAATTATTTTATGGTTGTAGAACAAAAAAATATTACTATTTTATTTTTGTTTGTAAAATTTTTTTAATATATTAAGCGGTATCTAAAGATTAAGCTCAAACTTTTATCCAGACTTAAACACAACCATTAACTATTATTTTGATCCAATATACTTAAAAATTTTCTAATAAAAAAAATCATTATTTGAATATGTAAATGGGAATATTTCATCATAGATCTTTATTTAACATGCAATATAGTTATATTTTATAAGATCTATCTTCTTTATTGTTTATAATTTTGATTAACTAACCATTATACAATTTTAGCATGTTAAAAGTTTCTAATAAAATAGAAAATATCTATACAGTAAGTGAATAATCCTCAAGAAATTTAACTATGACATTAAATAAACCTTTATAGTTAATAATATTCATTCCAGGGTACTCTTTTTCCTGGCTTTTCCGCAGGTATTGAATAATGCATATGTGTAAAGAGCCAATTTTTATCTTCTTTTTTAAGTACCATGCTAATACGTCCTGGTAGAACTACATCTACTTTATTAATTATAGCATACATTGTAAGAGAAGATGATACCCATGCTACTTTATCTAGTATTGTTATTGTAATATTATCAAATAATAATCTGATATTATCTGCTTGGGAAAAATCTCGCTTAAAACTATTTTTTAACTTATCATGTCCTTTAATTCAGTCGGCTTTACCACTTCCAATCGTAATAATATCCGAATCAGAAGCAAAAAGGCCCATTAATTTGTTTAAATCCTTATTCAAATAACATTCAGCATATTTATCAATGACTATTTGAATTTCTTTTTTTCCATTGGCTTCCAAATTAAAACCTCCATTAAAAAGAAATATAACTTTTATATTATTATATTAATTTAAGATCAATTAATTATATTGATATATTTTTTATTTTATTAAATCTTCTATCATCTCAGAAATTCCCTTCTAAAAAGATTATATAGAATTTACTTATCATCACATCCTTCTTTAATAACTTAAATAATAATTATAAATTTTTTTTAGCACATATCCTAAATGGCTTTACTATTGTTTCATTATATTGAAAATTCTATTTGTTTGGTAAAATATTAAATAGTAATATATAAATATAAATATGTCAATATGATGTATTAAGATGTTATAAAATGTATTAAGATATTCTATTTGTAAAGGTTAATAAAAATAGAGATTTTTGTTAAATTGTAAAAAAAAATTAATCTGCAATGATTTTTTAAAGGGGGGTTTTGATATAAATAAAAAAAAACAATTTCATATATTGAAAGATCAAACTGTTCTACATAAAGGATCAAAGTATAGTTTTCTTTACCAAAATAGAGAAGTTGGTTCAAAGTCAATATTACTTAACAGGGATGATGCAAGGATAATTGATGAGTGTGATGGTAAAAGTAGCATTGATCAAATAATTAATAGGTTAGCTGTCAAATATGATGAAAATTATGATAATTTAGTTGAGAGGGTTGGATCATTTTTTTCTTCCAATGATTATTTTAATATTATGGATAAGCCAACAAATAATAAAATCAGGGAAATGGAATGTCCCACTACAAGAACAGGTATCGGTTGAACTAACTTCACAATGTAATTTCAAATGTAAACATTGTATTAAAAAAAATGTTTATTTAGGAAAGAGCTACATTGATGAAATGGGGTTGCTTAACATTTTCAAAGATTTAAAAAATTCAGGTGTAGATATAATTGAATTATCTGGTGGTGAACCATTAACACACCCTAAATTTATAGAAATATTGGAACATTCCCTGGATCTATTTTCCATGGTTTCCATTGTTACCAATGGATATTTAATTAATAACGATATTTTAGAACTTTTTTATAAATATAAAGATAAAATCCAACTACAAATTAGTTTATATGGAAATACACAACCTTATGTGGAATGGTTTTCAGGTAGGCCTAATGCGTATAAACGCTCTAAACGTGCAATTGATTTAGCTACAAACCAAGGTATTTATGTTACGTCAAATATGATTATAACTCCACTCAACCTTAGTGAATTAAATCCAACAATCCAATTATCAAAAAAATTAGGTGCTTCCTCTTTTATAGTTTCAATAGCAGGTACAAGCAATGAAGACGAACTATATTTTTCACCAGATAATATAAGATTATTATCATGTGAAATTTCCGCTGTTAAAGATATTTTCGGCGATTATATTTCACAAACACCTGAATACTTACTTATAAACAATGAAAATACACCTTACTGCGATATTTGTGCAAAAACAATGGCTATAACTTCCAATGGTGATTTGAAAATTTGTCCCATGGTAACCACACCACAACTTGATA
>JAQVTJ010000058.1 GCA_028700095.1 Methanobacterium sp.
ATTTGTTAATAATCGTGACCAATATTCGATTAAATTGTCTTTTTTGTTAATACTTATAACTCTTCCACTAACAATGCCCACTTCTTCATTGTTAAATGCTGTAATAATTGGATTTATACTATTAGCTTCTAAATAAGTATCTCCATCACAAAGAATAAGAAGTCTACCTTTTGCTTTTTTAAAACCCTTATTCAAAGCATTCCATTTACCTATAGCATTATCTTTCAACGTTATAGCTTTTTTGCTTGCTTTTTTTGCAGATTCAAGAGTTTCCTTGTCAGGAGCAATCACCAATAATTCATAATTTTCTTTAATTTTTTGAGAAATAATAGATTTTACGCATTTTTTAATAGTTTCAGGCTCTTTAAAAGCAGTAATAATAATTGAAATCATAATTAATTATAAATTTAATACATTTATTTAAAAGTTATGGATTTATTTGTTAACATGAACTTAAATTGTAAATTCTGCTAATTTCTATATTTTTAACATTAACAGGATAATATTTGCAATTTCTATAATCAAGTCCCAATATTTCAAATCCTTCAATATTATAAGGATTTTTTACAACGTAACTAAAATTATTTTGTTTTAAAAATTCAAAAGAAGGATTAGTGATTCCATGTAACCAACTTAACAATGATGAACTTAAATAATATTGAGTATTGTTTATATAATGTCTTGTATGGCCTTCAAGATTTGTTGTTTCATATAATAATCCTAAAGGCAATTCATTAATTTTTTCACCAACTGCTCTTGAATCATAATAAAATATTGCATTGTTTTCAATACAGTTTTGAGATAAGCAAGTAATGCTCGTTGCAAGTGCAGTATTTGGAAAATAATACATAATAAGTCCAAAATCAACTAAAAATATAATAATAGGAATAAGGTAAATTTTTTTATCTTTTACATTTTCAAACATTCTTGAAGATACAATAAAAATAAAAAGTGTAAACTGAATTGCTCTTTTTATTGATGATTGAGTTTTAAAAAATGTTGAAAATAAAAATACTGAAAATAAAATAAGAACAAATTGAGTTTTAAAATTGTGGTATTCTTTGTTTTTTATTATTTTATATAATGAATAAATTAACATTACCCAAACTAAAGGATTAGTATAAAAAAACATATCTTTTAAAATATTAAATAAATAAATTCCAAAACCATTATATCCTTCTGAATTATAATAATTTACAATAGTTAAAATTGTTTCTAAATCAAATCCTACAATTACCCATAAAACAAATAAACTTAATCCTATAATTATTAAAGATTTAATAATAATATTTTTATAATTGAATATAATTTTTTTTTTAAATTTTGTATTTTTTAAAATTATTAATAAAATAAAAAAAGGTAATATTAACAATCCGTTTAATTTTGTTGAGATACTTAATCCTAGAAATAATCCAGAAAGTATTAAAAAATAAGGTTTTTTTGTAAAAAAGCTTTTGTAAAAAAAATAAATAGACATAATCATATATGAAATTTGATAAATTTCATTAACTGCAAATCTACTATAAGTAATAATTAAAGGATTAAATGCAAATAATATAAATCCAATAAGTGCAGCATTTTTTCCATAAATTTCTTTTATTAATAAATATATAAATATTCCTGCAATAAATCCAAAAATAGCACCAGGCATTCTTGCATAAACTTCTAATCCGCTAAGAACTTCAGAATTAAGAGTAGTCATTCCAAAAGCTCTTATCCCATATTGTGCTAAACTGCTTACATCTTTATTTGAAAAAATTTTTATAAATAAACCCATCCATAATTTTCCTCCTGGCAAAGCATTATCATATAATGAAGGATTATAATCACTTGGTAAATAATATTTTATTCCACCAGTAACAATTAAAGGCTCATCAACAACGTATCCTGGCTTTTCAATTTCTAAAACACGCACTAAAAATGAAATAATTATTAAAATGAATAATATAATAATATGTTTATTTAATTTTATTTTATTTAACATAACATTTTAAATTAAAAGAAATCTTTTAAAAGTTATGAAATTAGATATAATAGTTCCCACTTATAACGAATCTGAAAGTATTATAGAATTTTTAAAAACATTAAAAAATGAATTAAAAAAAATTGATTTTAAAGTAATAATCATAGATGATTCTACTGACAATACTCCTATAATTGCAAAAAAATACTGTAAAACTAATAATATTAAAAATATTATTATTCATAGGTCAAATGAAAAAGGAAAAGGAAGTGCAGTAAATTTAGGATTAAAAAAATTAACAGCAGATTATGCTGCAATAATAGATGCTGATATGGAATATCATCCAAAATATTTACTTTCTATGGTTAAGATGCTTAAAAATAATGATTTGATTCTATCATTAAGGAAAAGAAATGATCCTATTTATAGAAAATTTTTAGGGTATTGTTTTAAACAATTTGTTAAATTAATTTTTGGATTTAATTTTGATACTCAGTCAGGATTAAAAGTTTTTAAGACAAAATTTGTTAAAAATTTAGATTTAAAATCAAAAAATTGGGTTTTTGACATAGAATTAATTAATTATTTTTATAAAAATAACTTAAAAATAAATTTTTATAATATTAATTATACAACAAGAAAATGCGGAAAAAGCAAAGTTAAAGTATTAACTTCAATTCAGATGTTTAAGGATTTAATTTTTTTAAAATTTAAAAATAATTAAAAATAATTATTTTTTAACAAAACCCAATACAAAAAACATTCCATCAATATATCTTTTAATATCATCAAGATTCTTTATTGATTTAATTCTTCCCAAAATATATTTTGGCCTTAAATAAAATTGAGTCATTGCTTTTCTTTCCATTTCCTCTATTTCTTCTTTGTTTTTATAGCCTTTAGGTATAAATACTGGTTTCCAAATATTATAATCAGAATAATTATTTGTTAATTTTCCATATTTTTTATAATCTTTAAATAATTTTGTTCCAGGAAAAGGTGTTGTAATACAAAATTGTGCATAATCAGGATCAAGTCTTTTTGCAAATTCAATTGTTTTTTGAGCCATTTCCGGAGTTTCTCCAGGCAATGCAATCATAAACGAAGCTCTTATTTCTATTCCAGCTTCTTTACACCATTTATTTGCTTGCTCTATTTGCTGTAAATTAGTGCCTTTGTTAATATTATTAAGTAATTCTTGATTTCCTGATTCATATCCAAAAAAGATATTCCAACATCCAGCTTTTTTCATTAATTTAAGCATTTCTAAATTAATAGTGTCAACTCTTGAATAGCAAGTCCATGTAATATCAACTTTATTTTTTATTAATAAATTGCAGAATTCATTAATCCATTTTTTATTTACAGTTAACATATCATCCCAAAAAGAAATTTCTTTTGCGCCATATTCTTTTATTACATATTTAATTTCTTCAACAACTCTTTTAGGACTCATAGCTCTTATTTTTCTTCCAAAAACTGCATTATTTGAGCAAAAACTGCAATTAAAAGGGCATCCCCTTATAACAACCATATGAATAATTGGTTTTCTTTTATATTGATTAGGTAAAGGTTGATATTTTTTCATAGGAAGCAAATCTCTTGCAATATAAGGCAATTCATCAAGGTTTTTTATTAAATTTCCAGCTTCATTTTGTATAATTTTTCCTTTTTTTCTAAAGACTATGCCTTTTATTTCTTCTAAAGTATTATAATTCTCTAAAAATTTTTCAATATCCCATTTGGTTTTTTTATATTCTCTAATTATTTTTTCGCTAGTTAATTCTCCTTCTCCAAAAACTAAAATATCAAAACATTTGTTTTGTTTTATTACTTCTTTTGGCAAAATAGTTGCATGATGCCCCCCTATCAAAGTTAAAATTTTTGGAAATTTTTTTTTAATAGCTGTTGCAGCGCTTACTGCACGATTAAAATTAGAAGTTAAAGCTGAAAATCCAACAATTTTTGGTTTCATTAAGGATATTTCTTCAATCAATTTTTCAACAGTATAATCTAATGCAACAGCATCTATTAATCCAACTTCAAATTTTTTCTCTCTTAAATAAGAAGCTAATTGAGCTATTCCTAAAGGCGGTAAATCTCCTCCTACTTTTCCAAGGTTCTTATTATACCTCTCATTTACTGAAATGGGGGGATAAACAAATAATATATCCATTCATTTTTTAATTATTTTTTAATTAATAAAACTTACTAAAAAATAATTTAATTAAAATCTTTTTAATTTAATTAAATTTTTTTTAATTCCTTGTAAATCCATAAAAGACTTTAAAGTGTCCAGAATTCTTTTAGGATTAAGATAAAATGATAATATTGCTTGTTTTTTAAGCCATTGTAACCTTTTTTCGCCTAATTTTGAGCTATAAACTGAATTTTTATAATAATCAAAATCAGTTATTTTTTTGTTTATTTTATCTTTAGTCATGTCATATAAGTAAGTTCCAGGTAAAGGAGTCGTTATTGAAAAAGTTACTTCATTTATTTTAAGATTTTTTGCAAAATCTATAGTTTTTTTTATTTCCTGCATAGATTCTCCTGGAGCACCAAGCATAAAATAACCCTGAACTTTTATTTCAAGTTTATTCATTATTTTTACTGCCTTTTCGATATCACTTATTTTTATTTTTTTATGATAAACTTCATCAAGAATTCTTTGGCTTCCTGACTCCATTCCAATATTAACTTTTTTTAATCCTGCTAATTTCATTTTTTTAAAAAGATTTTCATCAATTAAATTAGCTCTAGAATTGCATCCCCACAATAGATTTATTTTTTTTGAAATTAGTAAATCGCAAGTTTTATGCACCCAGTCTTTATTAAAAACAAGAGTATCATCATTAAACATAAATGCATTAATATTATAATTTTTTTTTAAAAATATCAGTTCTTTTATTATATTTTCAGATGATCTTTTTCTTATTACATTTCCAAAAATTTTAAACAAAGTTGGCTGACAATAAGTGCATTGAAACGGGCATCCTCTTGAAGTAATAATATTAATTCCTTTTAAATTTGTACTTACCGAATCAAGCTGAAACCAATTTTTCATATATTTATCCATAGGCAATAAATCATAAGCTGGGAAAGGAAGAGTATCTAAATTTTTTATAGGTTCTCTTTTTTTGTTTTTTATTATTTTGCCATTTTTTTTATACCATATTCCTTTAATATTTTTGCAATTACCTTTATTTTTTATTATTTCATAAAAAGTTTTTTCACCTTCTCCTATAGAAATTATATCTACGCAAGGTTCCTTTATAGTATCTTCAGATAATATTGTTGCATGCGGACCTCCAAAAACCATAATTGTTTTTGGATGAATTTTTTTAATATATTCAGCAATCCAAACAGCGTCTTTATACATTGTAGTCATTACACTAAATCCAACAATATCATATTTTTTCTTTAAAAGAATTTCTTTTATTTCATTTTTATTTTTATGAAATGTTGTATCAATAATTTCCAATTCTTCAATATTTTTTGCATTTTTTCTCAAATAAGAAGCAATATAAGCAATTCCCAAGGGGGCATCTCCAGAAGGGTATTTATATCTTGGAAAAATAAGTGCTATTTTCATTTTATTCTTTATTAAATAATGGTTTTTAAAATTAAGCTTTTTTTAAAATTAGTTTGTAATAACATTTATTAATAAAAAATTAATTAATTTAAAGTATTATGTCATTAAAAAATAAAAATAATAATTTACATATCTATATTTTAATTCTTGTTTTTTTAATTGGACTGTTTATTTTTAATGATTATGGTATGGGTCCCGATGAAGTCACTGAAAAACTTAGGGGGGATTATATTTATGATTCTATATTTAATACTAGCACTATTTCTGACAGTGAAATTAATTCTTTGCCAGATAATATTGATGATTATGGTCCAGGGTATGCACTTATTTCTTCAATTATTTTGAATATTTTTAAAATAGACTCTTTAAGGAATATTTTTCTTTTTAGGCATTTTTTGTCATTTTTTATTTATTTCATTGGATTAATATTTTTTTATTTATTATCAAATAAATTTTTTAAAAATAATTTTTTATCTTTTTTATCTTTAATTTTTTTAATATTAAGTCCAAGAATTTTTGGAGAAGCTTTTACTAACACTAAAGATACTATATTTATGTCTTTTTTTATAATAAGTGCATATACTTTATTTGAATTTTACGAAAAAAAAACATTAAAATATTTATTTTTTCATTCATTATCAACTGCACTACTTGTTGATACAAGAATATTGGGATTAATAATGATTTTTTTAACTTTATTATTGTTTATTTTTGATTTTTTTAAATTTGAAAAAAATAAATTTAAAATATTTTTTAAAAAAAACGAATTAAAATTATTATTTATTTATTTAATACTATCTTCAATTTTAATAATTTTATTTTGGCCAAAATTATGGAGCAATCCATTGTATTTATTCACTGCTTTAAAAAATATGGCAAATCATGATATGATAGTTAATGAAAATTATTTTGGAGAATCTATATTATCAAATAATCTCCCCTGGCATTATACAATAGTATGGATTTTTATAAGCACTCCTTTAATCTACTCATTTTTATTTTTAATAGGGATATTTATTTTATTTAAATCAAAAGAAATTTTTAAAAATAAAAATTTAATTATTTTTTTATGGTTTTTTATTCCTTTATTTATGATAATTGTGCTAAAATCAACAATTTATGACACTTGGAGACATTTGTTTTTTATTTATCCTGCTTTTATTTTAATCACAGTTTATGGTTTTAATTGGTTAAATAACTTTTTTAAAAATAAAAAATATAAAAAATTTGTTTCTTTTTTTTATGTGGCAATTTTAATAGGATTAATATTAACTTTAGTATTTATAATAAAAAATCATCCTTATCAAAATGTTTATTTTAATCCTTTAATAAGGGCAACTTTTGATTTAAAAGAAAATTTCGAATTGGATAATATGGGGATGTCTATTAGACAAGGATTAGAATATATTGTAAATAATGACAAAAGGGATAATTTAAATGTTTCATTTGTAGGAATAAGTCCAATACCTAATTTATACATATTAAATGAAGAAGATAGTAAAAGAATAAATTTAGTTCATCTGCCTGATTATGTAGGAGATTATTCTAATTTAAATTATTTCTTGACAAATTTTAGATGGTGGAGTAAAAATGTTTTTGATTGTAATAAAGTCTATTCTATAGATGTTGAAGGGACAGAAATATTAATGGTATGTAAATTAAATTAATTTTTGAAAATAATTGCAATGTTTGTTAAATAATAAATATTATTATAAATAATTGCCCTTATTATTGACATAAAAAATTCTCTGATTAAATAACATATTAATTTTAATTTATTACCTTTATATAAATGCTTGAAAAAAAAATATGAAGTATTTTTATGATACCAGTAAGCCCATTCTTTTTTTTTGTCAGGGCTAATATTGCCTCCAATATTTGATGCTGTGTGTATTACTCTACATTTTGGATTAAAAACAACATTAAAACCTAATTCATAAACCCTGTAAATAAATTCAGTTTCATCCATATAATGCCCAAACATTTTTTCATCCATAAGGCCTATTTTTTTTATAATTTTTTTCCTTATGCTAAAATTGGAGCCATGTAAATGTTTTACATTCAAATTATGAGTAATTTTTTGTGAAAAATTTGAAATTATATTTCCGCTCCAAGTTATATCACCCGTTTTTTTATATTTAAATAATAAATTATGAAAAATAGAATTTTTTTGTTCTTTGATTTCAGCACCTCCAACAGCTCCCACTTTTATATCTTTAAAAGTATTTAATAATTCTATAAAATAATTTTTTTGAATAATTGTGTCATCATCAAAAAAAATAAGTATTTCTCCTTTTGATTTTTTTATTCCTTCATTTCTTGCCTTTACACTGCCTAATCCTTTATGAGGATTAATTTCAATAATATTTAAATCATATTTTTTGCATACTTTGCTTGTAGCTTTTTCAATCTTTAAGTCATTATTGTTATTTATTACAATTATTTCATAATTATTAAGTTCATTATTTATTTTATTTATTGAATCTAAGCAATTATCTAATACATTTGCCCTGCCATATGAAGGAATAATTATAGATAATTTCATTTTAGTAATTCCTCATATAATTTTTTATATTCTTGATAAACTTTATCCCAACTAAATTTTTTAACCCATTTTAATCCTTCTAATGATAATCTATGTCTTAATTTTTTTCCTTTTATTAATTTTATTAGTTTTTTAGAAAATTCAATATTATTCCCTTGCTTAAAATATTGACATGTAGTTCCTCCAGCTTCCTTTATTGCAGGTTGGTCAGATGCAAGTATTGGAACTCCACAAACCATTGCTTCTAAAACAACCAAACCGAAACCTTCAGACATAAATGTTGGAAAGACAATCAAATCACTTTCTGCAATTTTTTTTGAATATTCATTTTCTGAAAGTTGTGTAAAAAATTTAGCATTTTCTTTTTTTAATGAATTAAAATAATTATTATCACTTATGTGCCCTATTATTCTAAGTTCGCATTTTTCTCTTATATTTTCAGGCAGTTTTTCAAAGCATTTGATTGTAAAATCCTGGCCTTTTTCAGGACTAATTCTTGAAACATGGCTTATTATAAATTTTTTATTTTTTTTATTTTTAAGGGGTTTAAATTCATTTAAATCAATTCCATTAGGTATTACAATAATATTTTGTTTAACTCCCATTTTAATTAAATCATTTTTTGTATTATTACTGACTGTTGTTACAATTGATGCATGATTTGCCTGCCAGACCAATATTTTAGCCATAAATTTATTAAAAATTGTCTGATGCCTAATATTTTCATCAATAAAATGTCCAACATGATGAATTGTTAATATAAATGGTTTACTTGAAAATCTTAAAACTTCAATATTATTTGCATGAATTAAATCATAATTATTATTTGCTCTTAAACTCATATTTTTTAAAAAATAAATATAATTTAAAAATTTGTTTTTAAAATCAATTTTTTTAAATATTGAAGATTTTATTGGAAATTTGTTTTTATCAGAAAAACTACTTATAATTTTACATTCAAAATCTTTTGTTGCCCTTTTATAAATCTCATAAAATACTTTTTCAGCACCCCCATAAGAGTCTGGAAAAAAATTTCTTGAAACAAAATTTATTTTTTTCATAATTATTAATTTATTTGATTTTTTTGTAAATTAGCAGCTGAGTTGTTTTCCAATCAAAGCCTAATAAAACATTTCTCATTATTTTTAAAGGATTAATTAATTCTCCAAATAATTCATATTTTATTAAAGAATAATTTTTTTCATTTAAATAACTATTTATTGCCATTTTTGAGTAAGGCTTTACATGCTCAATATTATTCCAGAATCGGTTTATATTCTCAAGGCAATTAGGATTAGGTGTTGAAATTATTAATAATCCGTTTTTCTTTAGTTTCTTGTCAAAATCAGAAAAAATTTTTTTAAACTCAGGATAAGTTATATGCTCAATAACTTCAAAAAAGGTTATAATGTCAACTGAATTATTTTTAATATTTTTTATTTCTTTAAAATCATAATTTTTCTTTTCTGCAATTCTTTTCATTTTAGGCTCAATATCCCAACCTATTAATTTTAATCCTTTTTTTGCATCTTTTATTTCATCAAAAAATCCTAAATTTCCGCATCCAAAATCATAAATAGTATTATTATCTTTTATAAATTTTAAAGCTATATTAAAATTCTTTTTATTATCAATTAAG
>JAQVTJ010000059.1 GCA_028700095.1 Methanobacterium sp.
TTTATATAATTGTATATATCTTGAAATAGTTTAAAAATTTAAATGGATAATTGGTTATAATACTTATTAGAAAATAATATTTTATGTAATGTATTTCTTGGAGGTTTAAGTGATGTCAGAGGAAAATGTCGTATACATTGGAAACAAGCCAGTAATGAACTATGTATTAGCTGTAGTAACACAAATAAATAGTGGAGCTCCCCAAGTTATGCTAAAAGCCAGAGGAAGGGCAATAAGCAGAGCAGTGGATGTAGCAGAGATTGTAAGAAATAGATTTATGACAGATTTAGAAGTAGGTTCTATAGATATCTGCACAGAAGAAATGACAAGTAGAGAAGGATCAAATAGCAATGTTTCAGCCATAGAAATACAACTTTGCAAGGCAAATTAGAAAGAAAATCCATTAAATATTACTACTTTTTATTTTTCTTATTTTTTTTTGGTTATCAAATATCCCATAAAATTATTCACATATAAAAATTTGATTTTAATTTTAAACCTTCCAAGAGATCATGTTTTAATAAATAGAAAAACTAGTTTTTTTTTAGAATATAATTTTATTTAAAAAAAATATTTCTTATTTATATGTACTATAAAAATAATCCAAATAAAGTTAGATTTAAACTAAAGGATAAAAAAATTAGTACTTATTTAATATTTGTGGTTTATTTTTTGATCATAATATTTTTATATTATAATCCTGGAATGTTTATGTTAGAGTGTCTGAAAGGAGGCGGTTATATATTATATTTTTAATACCTTTCAAATAAACTCTATTTTTTTTTTAAAAGGTGATTTAATTGTTATTTAAACCAATTGATATATTCCTTGTAAAAAAAATAAAAAAAATATATTTTTAATTTTAATCTATTATTATAGATGGAATTTATTTATTTATTTATATTCTTAAAACATAATTCTTATAAATTTTTATTAAATTTATAAAAAAGGTGATTTTATTGGAAAACATACCTGAAAAAGGAGTTTCACTTCAAAAAGATATGAAAACTTATGCAATCATTCCATATACAGCTGGAGGTATAATAAAACCAGATGAATTAAGAAAAATTGCAGATATAACAGAGAAATACCATGTTAAAATTTTGAAAATGACTTCAAGCCAAAGAATGGCAATGATTGGAATTCAACCTGAAGATATTGATAATATATGGAATGATCTTGGTATGAAACCTGGAGGTTTTACTGGTAACAGAGTTAGACCTTCCAAATTATGTCCTGGATCATTGTATTGTAAAAAAGGTGTGCAAAACACTATTAAAATGGGTAAGAAAATTGATAATAAATATTGTGGATATCCAACACCTAAAAAATTAAAAATCGGAGTTTCAGGTTGTGTGAATTCATGTGCAGAATCTGCTATTAAAGATATTGGATTAATAGGAACTCCGAAAGGATGGAAATTATTAGTTGGTGGAAATGCAGGTATAAAACCTAAAATAGGTAAGTTATTAGCTAAAAATTTATCAGATAATGAAGTATTGGATTTAATTGATAAAATTATACATTATTATAAAGTTAATTCTGGTGAAAAACGTTTAAGTGTATTTATAACCAAAATAGGCTTTGATAATTTCATAAATAACATATTAAATAACCATAGCTCATCCTAAACATATATGTTTAAGTTCAGGTAAAAACATTTATTAATATATGAGTGATATTTGGGGCTGATCCAATTTTAGATCAAAAAAAGGATGAAATAATTAATAAACTTGAAAGTGATTTGAAAACATTGGAAACTAAAAATCTTGAATTAAAATATACTAATAAAAATCTGATTTCCACACTTTCAACACAAAAAGAAATGTTAAAAACATTTAAAACTAAAATCAACAAACTAGAAACTTCTAATAATATATTAAATGACTATGAAAAGTTAAATATAAAATATGAAAAACTTGTTAAGAAACATAAAGAACTTATAACTAAACATAATAAAGCATTAGAAGAATTAACTAAGTTAAAAGAGGAGTTACCAGAACCTGAACCTGATAAAAATATGGATAATAATAAGGGTTTGTTTGGAAGGTTGTTGAAAAGAAAAAATTTAGATGACAAAATAGTTAATAAAGTTGAAAATAAAGAAAAAAAATAATATTAAAGTTAAAAAAAAATGGTTTATAGTAAATAATAATAGATTAAATAATTTTATCATATTATTAATAAAAAAAAATAGGGTGTTTTAATGGTTTTTCATGTTATGTTAATTCCCACACTGGGTTGTCCTTCTAATTGTGGTTATTGTTGGAGTTAAGAGGAAGATTCAGATCTTATGAGCATTGAAACTATGGAAGAAGTTGTTAAATGGCTTAAAAACTTTAGAGATGATACAGTTACATTCACTTTTCATGGTGGTGAACCTTTACTTGCAGGTTTTGATTTCTATCAAAAAGCTCTTCCACTAATAAAAAATGAATTAGAACATTTAAAACCTGCTCTTGCTCTTCAAACTAATTTATGGAATCTTACACCTGACATGGCTGAGTTATTCCATGAATATAATATTCCCATTGGTTCAAGTATTGATGGTCCTGAAGAATTAAACAACTATCAAAGGGGTGAAGGTTATTATAAAAAAACTATGAAAGGTTATGAAATAGCAAAGTCCCATAATCTGAAAGTTAGTTTTATATGTACATTTACCTCATATTCAATTAATTATAAGGAAGATATTTTAAATTATTTTATGGAAAATGGTTTAACGCTTAAATTACATCCTTCATTACCTTCTCTTAGAGATAAAAATCCTGATAAATGGGCTCTTTCACCTTTAGAATATGGGGAGCTTTTAGTTTATCTTCTTGATCAATATTTGGAGCATATGGATGAAGTTGAAATCATGAATATTGATAACCTTGCAAAAAGTGTGTTCCGTCGCAGAGGTACTGTTTGTACTTTTGTTGATTGTATGGGAGATACATTTGCAATAGGGCCGGATGATAGTATATATCCATGTTATCGTTTTGTTGGTATGACAGAATATATAATGGGCAATGTTTATGATCATCCTACAATGGAAGATTTGTCAAATTCCAAACCTTGGAAGTTATTACAAGAATTCAGAGAATATGTGGATGTTGAATGTAAAAAATGTTCTTATATTAAATTTTGTAGGGGAGGATGTCCATATAATGCATTGGCAATTACAGATGCCTGTGTTGAAGGTGTAGATCCTCATTGTAAAGCGTATAAACGTATTTTTAAGGAAATTACTGATAGGGCTACAATGGAAATGCTCTCTGGTTCTGGTATGATTGGTACTTCTAAACAAAAAAATAGTATAATGTCTTTAATGCTTAAAGGTTCATGAAAAAAATATATATTTTAATATCTTTTTTTTTATAGGAGATATTCCGCTCTAGATTATATATAATACTAAAAACATTTTTTTTTATAAATTTAATCTCTATTTTTTTTAGTTATTGAAGTTTTAACCTCTAAAAAAAAATGGAGGGGGGATGTGTTATATAATATTCTATTTTTGGGAAATTCTTTAAATAAGAAAAGGAATATGAATTTTTTTTTTAGAGGTTTGATAAAAAGAATATAATCTTATTTCCAAGAAATATTACTATATAAAAAAAATGGGTAAAAAAAAATTTGTAGGAATGTTTATTTTAAAAATAGTAGAGCAGCAACTATTCCTATCATAGCAATTAAAAATCCAATTATAATTGCACTAACAATTTTTGGACTGTTTTCATAGATTTCCTGTAACATATTAATTAAACCTCCAAATATATTTACCATTATTATTTTCTACATATTTTATATATAGCAAGGATTTTTTTTTATAAAAAAAAATTTTTGTTTATGTAAATAAAAACATTTTTTTAGTGTTAATATCATAAAATAATCATTTAGTATTAATAAGTTTTGAGGAGGGATTTAATATATGAACCTTGGTAGGTTAGATGAAAAATGTCCTAAATGTGGTTGTCAAGATAAGACTTTAAAAAGAGATATAGAATCTGAACATCAAGCACATGCTAAAACCGGAGCACTTCTATGCAGTGAATGTGGATATGTATTTAAAGACAGAAAGGAAGAAGAAAAAGTTAAAGAAAAGGGACAAGATTAAAATTTGTAAATTAAAATATATATTCCATTTTTTTTAAATTTCATATATTATTTGTATTTTTGATCTATTATTAATCCATAGCCCTATTATGGGTAGGATATAATTTTTTTATACGTTGAACTGATTTAATTATCTGTTCTTTATGTATTTTACTAGTTACAGGATTTGCTAAACATTTATGATGACCTATAATAAATATATATGAAGTTAAATGTACTGTAATTGATAGTTTTATTTTTTTCTGTATATCATCAATATTACTATTGTTATCTGAAAGTATTCCATCCATTCCAGGGGTGGTAATCATATCTACATATTCCACATCATAATTTTCCATTATCCATTGGATAACTGGGAGCTGAACCCTTCCATCAATACAATTTAGACAGGTAACAAATCGTGATTTCATATTATTATGTCTTCCCCTAGAAATACTACTTTTTTTTTATAAATTAATTATTAAATTGGAGATATGGTTTATTTATAGTATCTTGGATATTTTTTTTGGATTAAAAAAAGATATTTTTATTGGTCTACAATAATAATAAAAAAAATATTTCATAATTTTTGTTGGATATAGAAATAAAAAAAATATATGGAGTATAGTTTTTTTTTATATATTCATTTTTATTCTATTCCATGCATCATTGTTTCTAATTTTCCACGCATTATGAATAATGCTATAACTGCTATAAGTGACAGTATAACAAATACCATGAAAAATGCTGTGAAGTTGTCAATTGGTATTCCAAGAATATATGCGGTTGGTTGTGATGGGTCTGGATAGAGTGTGCTTAAAAATCCAGCAAGTACGTTTGCAAAGGCATTTGTTAAAAACCAAATACCCATTAATAAACATGTGAATCTTGCAGGGGAAAGTTTAGATACCATTGACAATCCAATTGGAGATATGCATAGTTCACCAAATGTGAAAAGTATATAGGCGGCAATAAGCCAAAGTGGACTGATATTTGCACCAGTATCTAATGTTTTTGAAGCAATAACCAGGATCATAAATCCAATGGAAAGTAATAATAAACCACCTGCCATTTTAAGTGGGATTGATGGTTCTTTTCCTTTATTTTTTAGTTTTAACCATAGTCCTGCAAAAAATGGTGCGAATATAAGGATAGCAAGAGGGTTTACTGATTGGAACCATGGTGTTGGTATTTTAAAGTTTAATGCTGTTATAACTCTATCAACATGTTGTTCAGCTAGAAATGTTAAAGATACTCCTGCTTGTTCAAAGGCCATCCAGAAAAATATTCCAAAAAATGCAAGTATTACAATTACTATTATTCTCTGTTTTTCCACCCATGTTAATGTTTGATCCCCAATATCACAAGGTATATCTTTATGATTTGGAATAACACCAACAGCATCTCCTTTAGGGTTTACTAAATATTTATCCTTACCTAATATGAATGTAGCAAGTCCCAGTAGCATTCCAATTCCTGCAGCTAAAAATCCATACATATAATATGCTGGGTTATTTCCTGTTACTAATCCAATAATAAGTGGGGAGATTAATGCCCCTAGATTTATTCCCATATAAAATATTGTAAATGCTGAATCTCTTCTTCCATCATTATCTGAATATAAAAATCCTACCATTGTGGATATATTAGGTTTAAAAAATCCATTTCCCAATACAAGTAAAAATAATCCTACCAAGAAAAATATTGTTTGATTATTAAATACAAAAAATGTATTTATTACACCTGGTTGAGGAGTATAGAGATATCCACTTATTGCTAGTGAAAACTGGCCTAATGCCATTAATAATCCGCCGAAGATAATGGATTTTCTATTACCCCAATATCTATCAGCAATATAACCACCAATAAGTGGTGTTAGATATACCATACCTGTGTAGTAACCATAAATACTTGATGAAAATGCAGTATTATAAAATAGGGCTTGTAACATATAAAGGGATAAAATAGCCCTCATACCATAGTAACTAAAACGTTCCCACATTTCTGTTGTGAAAAGGAGATATAAACCATTTGGATGTTGTTTAAACATGATCAACCTCGTTAATTAGAATTGCTATAAAAATATTTACTTTAATTATCATTATTAATTATAATCTATATTAAATAATTAATGGAAAAATTAAGATATATACTTATTTATTATTAGAAGATTGTAAAAGCTATTTTTAAGTGTTAATATATTTTTTTTATTATTTTATTTAGGAAATAGAATGTTAAAAAAAAATTGGTTTGTATTATTATATAGTATGGTTTTATTTTTTTTTATTAGAGGTATGTATGTAAAAATATTACAATCCATAATATAAGAAATGCCATGGCTATTATAATAATACCTGTACATAGGATTTTAGGACTGTTTTTGTATAGTTTATGGGGCATAATTTAAAACCTCCAATAATTATAAATAAATATATTCAATAAATATTACCATATATGATATTTGTATTATTATTTTATATACTTTTAGTGTAAAATATTTGTTTTAACTAAATATTGATTTTATATTGTTTTAATCCATATTTATATGTTAAAGCCACTAATAAATTCTTTAGATGGTTTTAAATATTTAATGCCAATATCTATAAAAAGGGATGTTTATTTATAATATTGTTAGCTATAATTATGAGTAATTTTTTTTAGACTGTTAAAGAGGTGGATGGATATGAATAAAAAGAAATTAATAGGCAGTATTCTTTTATTAGGAGTAGTTGTTGTTTATTGTGGGCTTTATGTTGCAGTTACAAATATTTTAACACCTTTAGAATTAGATTTTGCTAAGTCTGGAATAGATGCATTTTCAGAACCTGTTATAGATGAAAATGAAATTAAAAAAATGGAAAGCCAAGCTGTGCTTATGGAAAATTCTCCTTCTATTAAAAATATACCACAAAGCCAAAGAGTTAGAGATGCTAAGCAAATGCGAAATAATAATTCTTCTAAGATTCCTGAAATCATTCAAGGAAACTCTGATTTTAAGAAATTTAGTTATTATTCTATGTGGGCTTATTATTTGATATTCCGATGGGATATTGCTAATGAAATAAGTGACATATCAAAGGATATGGATAGTATGTATACTTTAAATAATGGAATAGACGACATAACCGAAAAAATGGCCGTATCCTGGGAAAATGGAGATAATAAAGCATATGCTACTGATTTAAGGGATTTAGTAAATAGTTTAAGGCAATTGAGTTGTTTAAATATTGAATTAAAGGATCATTTCCAAAACTTGGTCCAAAAAATGGAAAAAAAATAATTTGGAAATTTTTATTTTTAAATTTCCAGAAAAATATAAATATTATTTATTTTTTTTAGGAAAAATTTTATTTAAGGTTTTTTTAAAAGAAAGTTTTTAATAATCACTTATTTTATCACATAATTATATTAGAAATAATATATTATTATATAATTATTTATAATTTTTTTACTATTTTATTTAAGTGAAATGGTATTATTTTATGTGTTATGAATCTATAAATAATAAAAGAAAGTTTAATGAATTTAATCTAATGTATTAAAAATAATTTTTGTAGGTTGGTAAAATATGATAGTTAAAGAATGGTGCATGTACTGCGGTGAGTGTGCAGGTGTTTGTCCTCGCTGTTTAATTGAAGTTCGTGAGATAAGTTTAATTTTTAATGAAGAAGGATGTAAAGATTGTGGGATATGTGTAAGTTCATGTCCTGTTAATGCTTTAACCAAAGAGGAATAATAAAAAAAAGGGGAGAAGTGTGGTTTTTATGAAATTAATAGAGACAGATGTGCTTGTAATAGGAGCAGGTCCTGCTGGATCATCCACTGCAAAACATGCGGCTTTAAATGGGGCAAATGTTATTTTGTTGGATAAAAAATCTGAAATAGGCGCACCTAAAAGATGTGCTGAAGGTGTTTCAAAAGAGGGTCTTAAAAAACTTGGAATTAAACCTAGTTGTAGATGGGTTACAAAGGAACTTAGTGGGGTAAGATTAGTATCTCCCAATGGTACTGATGTTTGGATGAAAGAAGACATAGTAAAACTTCCTGAAGCAGGTTATATACTTGAGAGAAAAGTTTTTGATAAATTCATGGCTATGGATGCTGCAAGAGCCGGTGCAACTATCATGATCAAAACCCTTGCCCGAGGTATGAGAAAAGATTTTGACAGTTATATTGTAAGCTGTGAAAGTATGGGAGAGGATTTTGAGATTAAAGCCAGAATAGTTGTAGGTGCAGATGGACCAGAATCCAGGGTTGGAAGATGGGGTGGTTTAAAAACTGCTGTTAAACCTAAAGATATGGAATCAGGAATTCAATTTGAAATGATTGGTGTTGAAATGGATGATCCTGACTGTATTGAATTCTATTTTGGAAGTGTTGCACCAGGAGGATATGCATGGATCTTTCCAAAAGGTGATGACATAGCAAATGTGGGTTTGGGAATTGTATCTACACAAACAGATAAAAGTGCCTATGAACATTTATTAAAATTTGTTGCTAACTGTCCTGCAACCAAAAATGCACAACCTGTTGAACTTAATATTGGAGGAGATCCAGTGGGTGGAATGGTTAAAACACTGGTTTCAGATAATATAATGATAGTAGGGGATGCTGCAGGACATGTGAATCCATTAACAGGTGGTGGAATTATCACAGCACTTGAAGCAGGTAAATATGCAGGTGAAGTAGCTGCAGCTGCTATAAAAGAAGGTGATTATTCCGGGGAAAGATTAAAAGAATATCAGGATATATGTAAGGAAGAAATTGGTGATTCTTTCGAGAAATATTTAAAAACAAAGGATTATATGTCAAGCCTTACAGATGCTGATCTTGATTCAATAGCAAAAGCATTTAAAGACACTGAATTTGAGAATGTAAGCACTTCTGAGCTTGTTAAATTACTTATAAAAGTATCTCCAAAGGCACTTCTAAAATTAGGGAAACTTTTCTAGAAAATAGTATAAACAGTATAATTTTCCCTAAAACTCTTTTTTTTAAAAAAAATATATTAATTAAAAATAATTTTATTTTTTTTGTCTGTTAATTTATGGGGTTGTGGATGAAAAGTATGTAGATTATGGTGATTAAGAAAAATAGCATTGCTAGGTGATGGTAGAGAATATCTGCTATATCAAACATTTTATTCTTTTGTGTGAAAAGAGAAAGATAAAGTGGTATGCTTGCAAGAAATGCAGGTAAAATTGCAACAGTAAATTGTGTTAGATTCATATCTCCAACTAAAAATGTATAAATTAATATTATCCCTGAAATAAATATAATAATACTTGCAAGTTTTGGTTTAGATTTGTACATTATATACGTTGCCATACTTGCTGTATACATAAAAATATAAACACTCAATGGTACTATGAAAATATTTCCTAATAAAATTGCACAAGAAGCCATTCTAAGAATACAATTGGTTGCTGTGCTTGAAAAAGGGGCAAATAATGTATCTTTAAGTCTTATAGGGGGTAATGTATAAATTATTTGGTTTAAAAGCATTAAACCTAGTATAATTGTAAAAGAAAA
>JAQVTJ010000060.1 GCA_028700095.1 Methanobacterium sp.
ACCAGGCGCAATTAAACCTGAAGAAAGAATTAAAAGATGGAATAATTCACAAATCATATGTGCAACCCCTCAAACAGTTGAATTGGATATAATATCTGGTCGATATAATATATCAGATGTGTCTATTTTAATTTTTGATGAATGTCATCGTGGAGTAGGATCATATTCCTATGTTTATCTTGCATCTAAATATATGCAAAAATCTAAAAATCCACTAATATTAGCTTTAACAGCATCTCCAGGATGGGATGGAGTAAAAATTCAAGAAGTATGTAAAAATCTTTTTATAAAAGATGTTGTTATTAAAACTGAAGAAGATCCAGATGTTGAGCCATATTTCAATCCAGTAGAAGTTAAATGGATAAAAATAGAACTTAACCAGGAACTAAAAGATATAAAATCATATCTTGAAAAAGCATTAAAAGCCCGTTTAAACACACTTAAAAAAATAGGTGTTATTCGGTCTGTTTCAAATATCAGTAAAAAAGATGTTCTTATAGCCAAAGGAAAAGCACAAAATAGGATTGGACGCAGTATTCATCCACCTAAAAAATGTTTTATTGCAGTTTCTCTTTTAACTGCAGTTATAAATATATTACATTCACTTGAACTTTTAGAAACACAAGGAACAACCACTCTCCAAAAATACTTTGAACGTTTAAAGAAAAAAAAGACAAAAGCTGCCAAGGGACTTATTAATGATGCTAACTTTCAAATGGCAATAGGCCTTACAGAAACTGCATATAAAAATGGGATTGATCATCCTAAACTTGAAAAACTTACAAGTATCCTTAAAAAAGAAGTTAAAAATCAAGGATCTAAAATAATTGTATTTACACAATTTCGTGATTCAGTGGAAAATATTTACCAAAATTGTACAGCAGAGAGTATAAATGCTGTTAAATTCTTTGGACAAGCATCCAGAGAAAATGAGAAAGGATTAACACAAAAAAAGCAAAAAGAAATAATTGATGATTTTAAAAACGGAGAATATGATGTTCTAATATCTACAAGTGTTGCAGAAGAAGGTATAGACATACCTGCAGTGGATTTAGTGGTTTTATATGAACCAGTTCCATCTGAAATAAGAATGATCCAAAGAAGAGGTAGAACTGGACGTAAAAATATAGGTAAAATGTCCATATTAATAACCAAAGGAACTAGAGACGAATCATATTACTGGTCAAGTATTAACAAAGAAAAACAAATGAAAAAACAGCTTTCAAAAAATTATCAAAAAGAATCCACTGATTACACACTTGTTAATACTAATAAAAATATAGTAAATAAAGCTAAAAAAGAAAATAAAACTGTTATCTATGCAGATTTAAAAGAAAGAAGAATTCTAAGGGAATTAGAAAATTTAAATGTTGAAGTAAAAATTAAAAGTCTTGTTGTTGCAGATTATCAAATAAGCCAAGAAGTTGCAATTGAAAGAAAAACAGATAAAGACTTTATTAGTTCCATAATGGATAAAAGACTCTATAAACAGGCAAAAGAACTTGTTGAAAACTTTAAAAAGCCTCTTATAATACTTGAGGGAACAAATCTATATTCCAGTTCTGTAAATCCCAATGCAATACGAGGAGCTATTGCATCAATTGCATTGGACTTTGGCATGCCAATAATACCTACTAGATCTCCTGAAGATACAGCAGCAATGATATACAGAATAGCATTAAGAGAACAGAAACAAAAACAACTAGATATTCAGTTAAGAAATGAAAAAAAACCATTAACAACCTGGGAACAACAACTCTTTATAATTGAATCATTACCTAATATAGGACCAGTAACAGCAAGAAAATTGCTTGAAGAATTTCAAACTGTAAAAGCTATAGTAAATGCATCAGAAGAAGATCTTAAAAAAATAGAAGGTATTGGAAATAAAATTGCACAAAGAATTATAAGAGTTATAAATTCAGGTTTTGAAACAATTAAACCAGATAAACATGTGACATTAAAGATAGATAATGAATTTAAAGAAAATTTCAAGTAAAAAAAAAGAGGGATAGTTTTTGTGGATTATAATAAAAAAAAATTATAATAAATCCTTAAAAATGATAATTTAAAGCTAATAAAACTATTAAAATTAGGAGTGGTATATTTTGCGTATTTTAATAGATGAAAGAGATAAGAAATATATGGTTGCTGATAAAGAGTTCCATACTGACTTTGGTGTTATTAAAGAAAAAGATATTATTGAATCTCAAGCTGGAGATATTCTAAAAACACATTTAGGCAGAGAATTTAAAGTTATAAAACCCAATGTAAATGACTATATTGAACTTATGGAAAGAAAATGTTCTATTATTCTTCCTAAAGATATTGGTATTATTATAAGTAAAACAGGGGTAGGTTCTGGTTTCAGGGTTTTAGATACTGGAACTGGAGCAGGAGCTACTGCACTCCATTTTGGTAATGTTGTTGGTAAAGAAGGAGAAGTATATTCCTATGAAATTCGTGAAGATTTCACAGAAATTGCCAGAAAAAATATTGAAGGGTTTGGACTTGAAAATGTACAAATAAAATGTGCTGATATTACAGAAGGTATAGAAGAAAAAAATTTGGATCTAATTTTTTTAGACCTTCCAAAACCATGGGATGTTGCAGAACATGCAAAAGAAGCACTTAAAATAGGTGGATATGTTGCTACATACACTCCATTTATAGAACAGGTCCAAATTTTGCAAAGAGTACTTAAAAAAGTTGGTTTATCAGGTGTTGAAAGTTTTGAATGTATTTTTAGAGGTATTGAAGTTACAAATAAAGGAACAAGGCCAAAAACAAGAATGGCAGGTCATACAGGATATCTTACATTTGCAAGAAAGCTTTGAAAAAATTTAATATTAATTTTATATAAAAGATTTTATTAGAATATCGACATATAAAAATTAATAGAAAATATGCTTATGTAGAATATAATTTTTTTAGGAAAATATTGAATGTGGTGTATAAATGGTCTTTGATTTAAAAAATATTATTTCAATAAGCGATTTTAATAAAGATAATATTGAATATATATTAAAACTTGCTGAGAAAATGGAACCCATAGCACGGTCTAAAAAACAATCCAATGTACTTTCTGGGAAAATATTAGGAATGCTTTTTTATGAACCATCAACAAGAACTAGATTATCATTTGAAACTGCTATGAAACGTTTAGGTGGTAGTACAATAGGATTTGCAGAAGCTAATGTTAGTTCAGCAACTAAAGGTGAAAGTTTAAAGGATACTGTGAAAATTGTTGGTGATTATTCTGATGCAATTGTTATAAGACATAATATGGAAGGAACAGCACGTTTTGCAAGTAGTGTATCTGATGTTCCAGTAATAAATGCTGGTGATGGTGCTGGTCAACATCCAACACAGACTTTGCTTGATTTATATACTATGAAGAGGGTGTTGGGTAAAATTGATAATCTCCATGTTGCATTAGTTGGAGATCTTAAATATGGTAGAACAGTTCATTCATTAGCTTATGCACTTGCAATGTTTGATGTTAAAATGAGCTTTGTTTCTCCACCAGAACTTAAAATGCCAAATGGAATAGTGCATGATTTAAATAAAATTGGTGTTTCTATTAATGAAACAGCAGATATACATAGTGTTCTTGAAGATTCAGATGTTTTATATGTTACTAGAATCCAAAAAGAAAGATTTCCTGATCCTGAGGAGTTTTCAAAAATTAAAGGTGCTTATATGATTGATAAAAAATTGGTTGAAGACAGTGATTTAATTGTTATGCATCCTCTTCCAAGGGTTGATGAAATATCATATGATGTAGATAACACCAAATATGGAAAATATTTTGAACAAGCATTTTATGGTGTTCCTGTTCGTATGGCACTATTAAAATCAATAATTGATAGTTTTGAATAGAAAAAAAATAGTATAATAAATAAATTGTTAATATGGAATGTATATAATTTTTAACCATTCCATATAGCATCTTCTAAAAGCTCAATTTCACATTGAAGATCAATTATATTTGTTCTACCTTTTCCCCTTCCTCGAGATATTGTTTTGGTTGATATAAGACCTAACATCTCTAATTCATTTATGAAATCGAAAATTCTTCTATATGATACTGAATCTCCTTTAGAAAATTCTTTATATACTTCATAAAGCCTTCCTGATGTTATTTCTTCTTTTTCTTTAGTTAAATATAGTATTGATTCAAGAACTTTTTGTTGTTGGCTTGGTAACGTCATTACAATATCTGTAACTTTATTATGTTCTATGTAGTCCTTGGCTTCTCTTACATAATTTTCAAAAACAGTTTCTGAAGTTTTTTCATCAGCAAGTTCGCCAGATGTACGGAGTAAATCCAATGCATATCTTGCATCACCTTCTTCTTTAGCTGCAAGAGCTGCACATAATGGTATAACATCATTATTAAGAACTCCTTCTTTAAATGACATTTCTGATCTTTCTTGGAGAATATCTACTAATTGTTGAGCATTGTAAGGTGGAAATACAATTTCCCTATCTCTTAAACTACTTCTTACTCTGGGTTTGATAAATTGTTTGAAATCCACAAAATTGCTTATAGAAGCAATTGCAACATTATCTGTTCTTGTTAAAGTGTATAGAAGTCCATCACCATCATTTTTTAATAAAATATCAACTTCATCAAGTATTATAATTAATATAAGATCTTTTCCAAACACATTTTTCTTGAAAAGATTACGGAAAGCATTAATTACTTCTGCTTTAGTCCAGCCCCTATAAGGAACATTTTGTCCCATTTGCTGACATAAACGGGCAATAACCTGATATTCAGTTGTGTAATCTGTGCATCTTATATATTCAACCCTAACATTAACATTTTTTTCTTTAGAGATTTGTTCTAATTGTTTTCTTGCGAATTTGGCAACTGCGGTTTTTCCAGTTCCAGTTTTACCATATATTGTAACATCAGGTGGGGTAACACTGCTCAATGCTTCAATCCAATATTTAGCTACAGATTTAATTTGTTCTTCTCTATGGGGTAATTTTTCTGGAAGAAATCTATGATCTAAATATTTTTTACATTTAAAAACTGTGTTTTTTTCCCCCAATTCTTCAAATATATTCATTAATATCACTATTCCTTTTTTTAAAAAAAAAATTTAATTATAATAAATTAATATTATTCCCTAAATTTCAATTTATTTAATTTCATATAATGTTAAATTTTATGGATTTTTATTTTTAAGATATTATTTTATGGGTAAGAGAGGTGCATTTCAAGTGTAAAAATATATGAACATTGTAGTATTTAAAAGATATGAGTTACATTTCAAGTGTAAAAAACATGCAAGAAATATCCAAAAAATACTGAGAGATGCATTTCAAGTGTAAACATCAAAGTATGAATGATATTTTTTTTGTAAAAGGTGCATTTCAAGTATAACTATTATTCAGAAAAATGTAATTATTAAATCTTTCGAATTGATTATTAACTCATTAATTTTAGATTTAAATTTCAAAGGATTTTTTAAATAATTAATTAACAAAAAAAAATGTTTTTACTTCAATTTTTAAATTTAAAAAGTTAGTTTTTTATAAAAATATAGTTATTACACTATGTAATTAATTGGTATTGGGCTTTTTTATTTTATATAGTTTCTTATAGGTATTATTTCCTTTTTTAAATAGATATTATTTGCTTATTTTTTTTAATAAATTTGTGTATATAGATATTTTATTATTTTATTCTATTAATTAAGAGATATATTTATATAGTATTAGGTTATTATTAAATTTTAGTATAATTAAAATTTTTAAATATAAAATAATTAAATATAATAAAAATTATTTAAACCTATTTTTATGCTTATATTCATTATAGAATCTATAATATCTTTTTTTTATATTTTTTTTAGAAAAATTAAAACATGATATATTGTTTTTCTTAAATTTTTTTATTTTAAAAATAAAGGTTTATTTTATTGTTTTTACACTTGAAATTGTTGGTTTAATTTTTTTATAATTTTTCTTAAATTTTTTTAACATATCATATTTTTTTTTACACTTGCAATACACCTCTCACCTTATTTTTTGCTTAAATAAATATGGGTTTACACTTGCAATGCACCCCTCATACTTCGGATAAATAAGTATAAAATAATTTTAAAAATAAATTGATAATATTTTACAAGATCAGTAATAAATATCTAATAAATTGTAATAAAAAGATATTTTATCTAAAAATTTCATTAAAAAATATATTTAAACTATCTAATTTTAAAAAATAAATTAAATATAAATTTTGTTAGTATGAATATTTGGAGTAAATCATGGATATGTTAACAATTATTATAATTGCTGTAATTATTGATATTATAATGGGAGAATTTCCATTGAAAATACATCCTGTAGTATTTATGGGAAATTTAATTAACCTACTAAAAGGTTTGTTAAAAAAATATAATAATAAAATATCTGGAATTATAATTACAGGCATAACCCTTGCTGTTTTACTTTTAATATTTAAAAGTATATTAATAATTTCAAATTACAAACCATATTTATATATTTTAGTCTCAGCAATACTTCTCTCTACCACTTTTGCAATTAAATCATTAATTGATTCAGTAAAATTAATTAAAGAAGATATGGATATTAGTCTTGTAAAAGCACAACATTCTATTTCCTATCTTGTAAGTAGAGATACTTCAAAACTTTCTGAAACTGAGGTAATTTCTGCAGCCATTGAAACTTTAACTGAAAATATTACAGACTCTATTATTTCACCATTAATATATGCATTTTTATTCGGGGTTTTAGGTGCGGTTTTCTATAGGGTTATTAACACATTAGATGCTATGATTGGATATAAAAATCCTGAAAATATAAATATTGGATGGTTTCCCGCTAAATTAGATGATATTTTAAATTATTTCCCTGCGAAAATAACTGGTTACTTAATTATAATTGCATCGTTTTTCATGAAACTTAACTGGAAAAATGCATATAAAATAATGATAAGAGATGCTAAAAAAACTCCAAGTCCAAATTCAGGATATCCTATGGCTGCTACAGCAGGAGCATTAGATATAAAATTAATAAAAAAAGGATATTATGAACTTGGAGATGATATTAACCCATTAATATCTGAGACAATTATTAAAGCAATTCAACTTACTAAAATAACAATAATAATTTTTTTAATATTATCATCATTTCTATTTACCATATCTACTCTTTACATAATTTTATAAAAAAAATCACTCATTCTTTAAGAATAATATAAATATAAATGGATTATACAAATATCCCTAATTAACTTTATAAATAAAATAATAATTTGTTGATAAAAATGAAAATAGCTCTACTTAGTATCACAAATAATGGTAGAACAATTGTAAACAATATTTACACCCAAATTATAGATGATCCAACCGTTATTAAGGTAAATATGTTCCATAAAAATATTAAAGAAACATTAGATAATATATTCAATTCATATGACTGTATACTAGGAGTTATGGCAACAGGAATAATGGTAAGAAATATTTGTACTTTAATTAAGAATAAAGGGGAAGATCCTGCAGTATTAGTAACGGATGAAAAAGGTAAATATGTTATTAGCCTTATTTCCGGACATTTAGGTGGTGCAAATATTTTTACAGAGAAAATTGCTGATATAATTGGTGCAGATCCAATTATAACCACATCAACAGATATTAATAATAAATTAGGGATAGATAGTCTTGCAAGAAAATATTATCTAAAAATTGATGATATTTCAAAGATTAAACATATAAATTCTGGATTAATATATAATAAAAAGATCGAAATAGCTTTTAATCCTAAATTAAATTATATATGGAACGACTTAGAGGTTAAAAAATCATATTATAAAAGTTCAAATAAATCTAATACAATAACAGTTTCTAAAGATTTAATTTCAATAAATTTGAAACCACAAAAGTTAGTTGTTGGAATAGGATCTAGAAAAGATATTAGTGGCTTAGCTGTTATAAATGCAATTAAAAATGCTTTAAATATACTTGGTTTACCAGTAGAACGTGTTGATTTAATTGCAACAGGTGAAATGAAACAAAATGAAAATGGAATTATTGATGCTGCACAAAAACTTAATATTAAACTTGAAATCATATCTGAAAATTTATTAAAAAATTATAAAAATCTTGATTTAAATAATTCAGATTTTGTAAAAGAAAAATTTGGGGTTGGTGGTGTATGTGAACCATCATCATTAATTGCTGCAGGTAATGATTCTCTTCTTATATTCAAAAAAACATCCTATAATGGTGTTACAGTTGCTGTTGCTGTATCTAAAAATTAAATATTATATTATTAATGAAAGTGTTAAAAAAAAAGTTTTTATAAGCCAAAGGTTTTTTAGTTAGAAGATATAAAAATATTTGTTATAACTATTTAATATGAAATGTATATTTAATTTAAAAATGGAGGCCATATTATGAGTCAAGATGCATTTGATCGTTGTAATCAAATTTTACAACATATTACAGAAGATACAAGCGTTCCAAGGAATATTAGAAGGGCTGCTGAAGAATCTAAGGATTTATTAATGAAGAATGATGATGATCCAACTGTACGTGCAAGTACAGTGATATCTATATTAGATGAAATAAGTAATGATCCTAATATACCTACACATGCCAGAACTCTTATTTGGAATGTTTTAAGTGAATTAGAATCTATTCGCCATTAAAATAGTTTTTATAAATTGTATTTTGGCACTTTCTTCAATAAATTCTGAAAGAAGTGTTGCTTCATCTAAATTTTTACCAATAGCAACAACCCCATGCTTTTTTAAAACAACAATATCTTGTTTTTTTAATTGTTTTGAAACAGCATCTGCAAGTTCTGTACTTCCTGGAGGATAATAATCTACAAATGGAATATATTTTTCTTCTATCGGACCAAAACCTTCTAATCTATTTATTTTTTCTTCAGCAAATGCAAATCCTGTTGCAATTGGAGAATGTGTATGTACAACTGAATTAATATCTTTTCGTTTTTTATATATGTTAAGATGCATTAGAATTTCTGAAGTAGGTTTCATATTTGAATCATATACAAGATTACCTTCCATATCAACAATTACTATCTCTTTTTCAACAAGAGATTTAAGTGACAATCCACTGGGTGTTACAGCAACCCTTTCAAATTCATCTTTTTTAAATTTTATACTAATATTTCCAGAGTTACCAGGTACAAGACCTTTATTATATAAATAATGTGATGTTGTTATAATTTTTTTTATTATTTCATTTTTTTGCATATTATAATCCCCACTGGAATTAAAAATGAATATAATTTATGGAAAATATATTACTAAAAAAAAGTAATAGATATTTTATGTAAATTTAAGTAGTTTAAATGACCCTCTGTTTAAAAC
>JAQVTJ010000061.1 GCA_028700095.1 Methanobacterium sp.
AATTGTTGCAGGTGTTGGTGATAATAAAAATATTATTACAGCTAGTAAAAATGTGGATTTTGAAGTTATACTAACAGAATTCGGGGATGAATTGGTTGAACTTTTATTAAATGGTTCTGCAGATGGTGCAATAAGAGGATCATTATCTTCAAGAAATATTATGCATAGATTAGAGGAAAAATATCCTCAAAGACCCAGAGCATCATTTATGGATTTAAATGGACATAAACTTCTATTAGCACCAGTAGGTATAGATGATGTGGAAAACTTAAATGAAAAAGTTCTTCTTATAGAGAAAGGATGTCAATTTTTAAAGTCAATAGGAATTAAACCTAAAGTTGGTGTTGTATCTGCTGGAAGAGAAGCAGATGTTGGTAGAAACAAAGTAGTAGATACTTTAATGGAAGAATGTGTTCTTTTAACTTCAATGATAACAGGAAAATCTATAGATGTTAAACATTATTATGGAATTATAGATGAAGCAATAAAAGAGACAAATTTTATAATTACATCAGATGGTAATTGTGGAAATCATGTATTTAGAGTTATGGCATTGTTATGTGGAGTTAAAAGTTATGGTGCAATAACATTTGGAATGGATGAAATATATATTGACACAACAAGATCCCAAACCATAGAAGGATTTACAATAGCTTTAAATCTTGCAAATTATCTTGCAGAAAAAAAAGAGAAAAATAAATTAATTTATAAATAAAATTTAACTTTCTATTAAATAAACAATATTTAAAACCCCTCTATTTTTAGAAGATAATCTTTACTAAATCAATCTTCTTATAACATAATACCATATAATATATCTCTAAGATATTGGAATTTCATTAATTTTTAATATATATTTTTAGTTAGAAACCAATATATTATATTTCTAAACCTGTTATTAATTATTATTCTAAATAAATTACTGGTTAAAACTTACCAATATTTTCTCTATTAAATATATCATAAAACTTTTTTTGAACATGGGTAAAACTTTAAAAAAATTTATAAATTATTTTATTACATTTAAAATACTAAACAAGCATATATAATATAGTAAAATTTTATTACACCATAGTTTTAAGTTGCTGGTTTTTACTTTTAAGTCCTATTGCTAGTATTGTCATTAATATTGCAACACATCCAATTGCAATATAAGCAATTTGATAACCATTAACTGTTCCATTATATGAACCAATAACAGCTCCTATAATTGCACCACCACTTAACTGACCAAAACTGGTAATAATATTAATTAAAGCTTGACCTGAAGCTCTTTCTTTTGGCAGGCTTTCTATTAACATAATATATCTTGGAGGAGATCCAATAGCTGTACTCATACCCACACCTACAAGAATACCTGCTAATATAAGTAGATAACAATCCTTAGGAAAGTAGCCCATTATAAACAATCCAATCACCATAAAAAATGCACCTGCAACCATTATATTTCTTGAACCAAATTTATCAAGAAGTTTTCCAATAACAGGGGCCCCTACTGCCATGGTCAAGACAATTGGCATTAACATTAAACTTGCTGTGTTTATATTAAATGATAATGCTGTAATTACAAATGCAGGAACAAATACAGTGGATGCTTGAATCAAACCTGTTCCAACAGATATAGTACTTACAAGTTTAACTTCCAGACTATTGAAAAGATTAATCTGTATTATGGGATCTTTAACTTTTTTCTCAATTAACCATAATATTGGAATTAATATTAAACTTAGAATAATGTATGGTAAAACATTTAATGATAATATACTTACAATAAAATTATTAGTCTCTATTTGGTTTAAACCATAGGCTAAAGCAAAAACCATAAAACTTAAAACTGCAAATCCTGCCCAATCAAATTTTATTTTACCATTTTTTTGAGATTTAGGTAATATATAAAAACTTCCAATTAAAACAATTCCTACTAATGGTAAATTAATAATGAAAAGTAATTGCCAACTATAACTAAGTAAAAGTCCCCCTAAAACAGGACCTAATACACTGGAAAGACCCCATACAGAACTCAATATCCCAAGAGCCCCGCCACATTTATTCGGGGGGAAAACATCGCCAATAAATGCATTGGCAATTGGAAACAATCCCCCAGCACCAATTCCTTGAATAGCCCTTCCTAACAATAGCATATCATATGAAAAAGATGTTATTGTAATTAATGAACCCCCAGCAAAAAGAAGAATATCTAAAATATATATTGTTTCTCGCCCATAGATATCTGATAATTTAGCCATTAATGGCGTGCTAATCATGAAAAATAGGATGTAGATAGTGAAAACCCATGATAAAAGCCTTTCATTTACAAGAAAATATGTTTGAATCGAAGGAAGTGCAGGCCCAACAATACCAATGTCCAATGAACCCATAAAAACGCCTACGAATAGTAAAAACAATATTTGATTGTTCCTATTAATATACATAGAAACAAGTTCTATCTTTTAACAATTTAAAGTTTTGTCATTACAATATATGAATTAAAATTAAACATCCCACATTATTATATCTACCATTAATTTTTTTAAAATAATAAAATTATCCTTAAAAAACATATTTAATTGCTAATTTTTCAATTAATAATACTTTAACTACTTCTAAAAAGCTATTCATTAATAATTTAATAAATATATCATATTTTTTTTTTACATTGTATTTATTTATTAAATTATATTAGATATTTGGGTTTTAAATTTTTTGTAAGTTTTTTATTAAAGAATATCCTTGAAAAAAAAGATTTAATTAACATATAATCTATAGTAAATCAAAAATTATATAACTTATAATGTATTATAATGTATTAAGATGTAATAAATTGAATATTGTTGAATAAATTTTTTTATAAAAAATTTATTTAAAGAGTTAGGGTTTAAAAAAAAGGTGATAAAAAATGGTAGATGATAGTTGTGATATACCTAAAAAGAAAAAAATAACCAAGAATAATAAATTCCATGACTCTAGTAATCCTGAACTTATAGACGAACCAATAAGTTTTCATTCAGAGAGAATAGATAAAAATAAAGGCAAAAAACTAGATCCATTGGCACATAAAAGTGGACCAAGCGACAGTAATAAAATAGCTACCCCAAGAACACCAGGAGTAACCAAGAAAAAACATCCCCGAAGTTAAGATTTCATTAATTTAATCTATAACTTTTAAATATCTCAAATATATGAATGGGTAAATAATATTTCCACAATAAATTCTAGAATATAATAATAGTGTAAAGAATGTTAAATTATTAACATTTAAAGTTCACACCAAAAAATAATAATAAATGATTATTAGTTATTTACCTCTATTTTTGAGAAAATATTAACCTTTTTTATTTATTAGCCTAAATATAATAAATCCAAAAAAGATGTTTAAATAATCAATCTACAGGCCATTTCATAGAATATGGGAAATATAATGATTATTAAGAGGTTGTAATAAAATTGCAAGATAAAACTAATTTAAAAAAAAGTACCAATATAGTTATTTTAAGTTTAAAAGATGTAGTAGGAAAAATTTTACATTCCTTTGAAACAAAGGATTTTAAAGGGTTTAAACAGTTTAAATTATATTTTAAAGCTTTAAATAAAAACGAGAATATGAGTGAAGTAATTATCAAAGCAGATAATATAATATTTTTAAAGCATAATAATGAACTTAAAACATTATATAGAAATATAGATGTTCAAGAAGTTATGGGAAAAATATTCCTAGGATATGAAAATTGGCATGAAGAAAATTTAGCTGACACAGCTAATATAACATCACCACTATGCAATTTAACTTTGAATTTTGAAGAGGGATATGTAATAAAAATAGAAAATTTCCGATGATATAATCTTAAATTATAGTTCACTTTTATGATATAAATTTGTTAAGAACTTACAAATTTTGATATAAATTAGTAATTTAAAAATAGATCACTGCAATAATTTAGTATTTCTAATTTATATATTAATAAACAGCTAATATTTTGTTAAATATTTATTATAATAATGTTTAGAAAAACAAATTTTAAGGTTAAAAAAAAAATAATATAATTTATTATTGGGTTTGATTTAATGATTTTATATTATATTCTAATTAAAGGAGTTTTTTTTAGATGAATAATAAACAAATCAATATATTATTAATTGAAGATAATATTGGTGATTATCAAATGATAATCAGGACGCTTGATAAAAGTGAAAATGCACATTTTGAACTGACACATGTTCCAAGATTAGGTGCAGGGTTAAAACTTCTTGAAAAGGAAATATATGATATTATACTTTTAGACCTAGGATTACCTGGTTGTGAAGGTTTAGAATCTTTTAATATTACTTCAAAGAAACATCCAACTATTCCAATAATTATATTAACAGGTCTTGCAAATGAAAAAACTGGAATTAAAGCCATAAAATATGGTGAAAAGGATTATTTAGTTAAAGGAGAATTTAATGGTAAATTATTGGCAAGAGCTATTCAATATGCGATAGAGCGTGAACAAAAAATAGAAGATCTTGCTGTCAATTAATTTATCTTATTTAAATTTATTAAAAAAAAGAATAATAGAAAAATTAATTATTTCTTTTTAGCTATCTGTAATGGGAATCTTCCAAAGATATCCAACTTTTTTCCCTTTTTCTTGTTTATTTTTTCCCTTTTTCTTTTTAACGTGGGCTTCACTGCCTTCCCAGGACTCTATTGTTTTGTCTAGATAATTAGCTATTTCTTCATTGTATTTTTTGGTTCCAATTGTGTAGGTTTCAGTTTCATTATGAATATAGCTGATTCCTTCACCTTTTTCTTCCATAACCTTTGTTATTTCCATTAATTTTTTATAAAATTTTTCAGACATCATTTTTACGCCTTCTCCTTCTGTTATTATATTTTTCTTCATATAAATAAAGACGTATTTATATACAAATACGGATATTTGAGCAAAATACTTTGAATATTAATTTAGTATATAGAAGTTTATATGGATTAATGCTTTGGTTTTAAATGTTGTTAAAAGTGATTTTTCTTAAGAATCAATAGAAATTCTAATGAAAATATCCATGGTCTAGTTAAATAATATATTAAAATTAAATTATTTGGATAAAAATGTTTATTATCTTCCTAGATATTTATATATTAATATTATGTTTAGAATGGTAATTGGATATTAACATTGTCTATTATTAGGTGATCTAGTAGATAAAACATATCAAAGACAGAAAATTGGCAGAAATGCTTCAGCTGTTGCTATTTTGGGAAATACATTTCTCACTATTTTCAACTTTAGTATTGGTTTGATTTCTGGAAGTAGTGCATTGCTTGCTGAATCCGCACATACTCTTTCAGATGTTTTAACCTCCATAATTGCATTTGTTGGTTTTAAAATTGGGATGAAACCTGCTGATAAAGAACATCAATATGGTCATGGGAGAGCTGAACCATTGGTTGGATTGGTAATAGTTGTTTTTCTAGTTATTGTAGCATATGAAATTTTAAATGGTGTATATATTAAAATCACTTCCCCTGCCCCTATTACACCTCCTGAACTCATTGCAGCATTAATGGCATTTATTGGTATATTTATAAATTGGTCAATGACAACTTATCTTATTAGGGCAGGGGAAAAAATTAATAGTCCTGCTATAATAGCTGATGGTCAACATCAGAAGGTGGATATATATTCTTGTATTGCAATTTTAGGTGGAGTAATAGGGGCCCAATTAGGTTTTCCAATTTTAGATCCTCTTATAGCTATTTTTATTTCATTATTAGTTATTAAAACAGCCTTTGAACTTGCAAAAGACAATGTAAATGTGATAATGGGAAAGGTTCCATCAGAAACTATTTTAGATGAAGTAAGATCTGCTACAAAAAAGGTTGATGAAGTTAAAGGAGTTCATAGTATAAAAATAAACCCTATGGGCCCATATTCATCTGCAGAGCTTCATATTGAAGTTGATGGAGAATTAAAATTAAAAGATGCACATAAAATAGCACATAATGTCGAAAAACAAATATTTAAAGATGTATCTATAATAAAAATGGCCATAATCCATGTATGTCCATTTGAAGAAGAATGTGTAATAATATAAAATGTGTATTATTAATATACTTCTTTTTATAAGATAAAATTATTATTTTTACTATTTTTACTTATGACTAAAATTTAATAGATGTTTAAAAGGTTGTTTAACTTCTGCTAATGTTTTTGATATAAAATTTATATGTGGTTTATCATAATAAAAATTTGTGAGATTATTTAAAGCATAAATTAAACCATTAATAGCCATATTACATATCATATAATTATCATCATATAATAAAGATTCTAAACGTCTTAAATAGCCATTTTCTCTATAAGTCAAGGCATATAGATTAATAATTGGTTTTAAAAATGTTTTTTCTGTTATTTCTAATTTTTTTAGTTCAGAATATGGTATTATATCCTGTTTATAGTTATATAGATAAAAATCATCTATTTCAGAATTTTTAATACCTATTATATCATGACATATATCTAATTCAATCATTAATCTCATAAAATAGTAAATCATTTCATCCCAATGGAAGAATATAGAATCTTTAAAAATTATAGTTAATAGGGAATTAAAATTTTTTAATTACCCTCTTTTTTCAGATAATATATTATATCGATGAAGAAGATAATCTCCCAAGTTATTTATATTATAATTAAATATTTTAAAGTTGTAATTGGATATATCCTATTTATATATATTATCAATTATTATGTCAAGGGAATCTTCAACAGATGCTTTTAAGGAAATATCTTTACAATAACTCATTTCATTAAGTTCTTTTAATATTAGTCTACGGATACATTCATCTTGAATTATTAAATATAATCTACCTAAACTTGATGCAACAACTTCCTGTTTTTCATGAGAAATAAGGGCTAGAATTATCTTTAATCCCAATTTTAAGTCATTATTATCTGTATTATTTAATAATTCAGCTATATAATATTTAAATTCATCTAATGTTTCAGGAGATGAAATAGAAATGTAATGTATAAGTTCAGATTTATTAGATAATATCATATCTTCTAAATTTTCATTTTCACCAAAATTTGTTTTGAAATCTGTTGCTGACAATACCAACACCCATACTTTAATTATTAAAGCATATTTTTTTCGAGAATTAACAGGCTTTCAGCTATAAAATCCAAAACCCTTCTTCTCTCATCTAAAGACACCTTTTTTTTCATAAGCAAATTTAACAACTCAGTAATACTTCTTAATGAAAAATTACCTTCAAAAACATCCATAAGTAGAATATCTCTTTTACCTGTATCTTTTGATGGGACTACACAAACAACAGCCCCAACCTCCCCATTAATACCCCTTAAATCCATTGTGAAGGAATATTTTTTTTCATTATTATATGACATTCTATTACACCTTATTACATCTTTGATTAGCATAATAGATATAATTTTCTATAAATAGAGATATAAGATAAAAAATTTTGATAATAGCTAAAAAAAAAAATATTATATTAAAAATTTTCCAATAAAAAATAACCCAATTAAAGGGTAATTATTGAGCTGGGTGTTTAAATATTCTAGGATAAAATCTAAAGATTAAAATAGGAGAGAGAACATAATATAGATAAAGTTTAATTAATAAAATTCAAATTATAAAGAGACTCTAGAATAAAAATACTTATATTTAATTAAAAATTTTTATATACATTTTTACAAGGAGCGTATAACAGATATATAGAATATATACCCCACTTAATAGTATTGTTTACAATTATTTTATCATATCTAACAATTTAACAAGTAGACTAAATGTAAAAAGCATGAACTATTTTTTTCATCCAGTTTTTCACAAAAATAATTAGAATATTATCGGATTATTCAATGCATTGTATTAGAATAAATCGTTAAGAAAAAGTGTTAATCTTACTTAAAAAAAATTATTGGAGGATAATATGACAATAAGAGTGAGAAATGAGAATACCTGGGAATGTGAGGAAAGCGAATTTGTTGAATTTGTTGGAAAAGGTTCAGTTCTTGAAAATCCATATACATGTGGCTGTAGAAGAAAATTAAAGGATCAATACAGGAAATATTTAGTTGGACTTACAATGGATAGTCCTGAATGGCAGAGAATTATTGAATTAAAGAAAATACATGAAGATGGAGAAGATTTAAATCTTTTATGTTCATGCTACCCCGATCAATGTCATTCTAATATTATTAGCGATGCAATAGCAGGAAAAATAAACCCGAAAAAAGGTTGATAATTATAAAAAAAATGTTAGATAGTTTACTTAAATTAATAAACAACATTTTTTTTTATTTAATATTTTATCCATCTACCAATATCTTAATTAACCTTAAATAGGTAGATATGTGTTATTATATCTTATTTAGATATAATATATGGAAATATATTGAAACTAAATTGGAATTATCAGTTGGATTTATATAAATAATAAATTTTAATGTATTTAATCCAAACAACAATTACTGTAGGTAAATTTATATATTAAATTCAACGATCTTTATTAGGTTTAAAAAAAATTTAATTTATACTAACTTTATATTTATAATTTTCACTTATTAATCATCGAATTTTTTTGAATGATTTAAAGGGGGATATTTTTGATGTATGTAATTATCATGGGTGGTGGAAGAGTGGGAATGACACTTGCTTCAGCACTGATAAAAGCAAATTTTGATGTTACTCTCATTGAAAAAGATCAAAAATTCTGCAACCAAGCAGCAAGTGAATTAGATGCTCTTGTTATATGTGGAAATGGTACAGATTTAAAAACTTTGGAAGAAGCTAATATAGCTGAAGCAGATGCGTTTGTTGCTGCTACAGGTAATGATGAATCTAACTTACTTGCATCTATTCTAGTTAAAGATTATAATCTTCCAAAACTTATTGCAAGAATAAGTGATCCTGCCCATGAAGAAGCTTTCAGAAAAGTTGGTATTGATGCAACTGTAAGCCCTGAGCTTACAGCAGCAGCTTATCTTGAAAAGTTGATAATAAGACCAAAAATTGCTGATATGGTTATTCTTGGTAAAGGCAATGCTGAGCTTTTAGACATTCCTGTTGAGAATAATAAAGTAATAGGGAAAAAAATCGCAGACATAAGTCCTACAAAGAACTATGCAATATGTGCTGTTTATAAAGGTCCAGAATATAAAATTCTCATGCCTGAACCTGGAATTATTCTAGAATCCGGCGATAAAATATCTATTCTAATAAAAACAAAAATTATTAGGTCTCATAATGTTTTTACCCATAATAATAGCAGTTGTGTATGGTGAATATAATTATATAACTCCATTTCTATACTCGTCCATTATAAGTCTTGTTATTGGTTTATTTCTTTTTAAAAGATTTGATAATAA
>JAQVTJ010000062.1 GCA_028700095.1 Methanobacterium sp.
AAAAATTTCTTATATTTCAGAGATAGTAGAGAAAATTTTTAGGGTTTTAGGATAAGATATAATGAAGATCAAAGCCATTATTAAATTCAAATACAAAAATGAAGACATTACAGAAATTATCTATCAATCTCTTAAACCAGATAATATAGGATATATAGATTCTACAGTTAAGGATAATAATTTTATCTGTGGTTTAAATGGTGATTCAATAGGTACAATTCTTGCAACAGCTGATGATCTAGTTTTCTGTGAAACCATTATTGAAAAGGTTTCTGAATTAATAAAATAAATATTAATATTTAAAAAAAAAATTATTTTAGTAGATTTAAATCTCCCCCATAAAAGATAAAAGATTTTTTTTTGGGATTGAGAAATTATAAAAAAAAGAAGAAAAAAGTAATATATCTAACATTTTTTCCTATTCTTCAGGTAATACTTCTTCTGCTATTTCTTTAGATTCTGTCTTATCAACAGCTTCTTCTGCAATAACTTCTTCAGATTCTACTTTAGCAGCAGTATCTTCTTTTACAAGAGCTTCTTCAGCTATTTCTGCTTCTTCTGCTTCTTTTTTTACTTTTTTCTCGAAGACATCAACAAATTCAACCTTTTCAATGTTATCCAGGTTCTCCCAGATATCTCTGGCTATTCTAAACCTTGCAAATGTAATATCCATATAAGGTTTTTTATCGAATTTAGCCATTTCATCCATTGCTATCTTCACAACTCCATCAATTATTTGTATATCATGTTTTTCAGAGTCAATATTAGGTGCTGTGTAATGGAGTTCTATCATACTTTTAATTTTCTCAATATCATCATCCATAATCTTAATAACTTTTATATTGTATTCTAGATTTTTTCCTGCAAGTTCATGGTTAAAATCTACTCTAACCCTTCCCCCACTTACACTTCTAATTATTCCTGTTATTCCATCAGATGTAATTGCCATTCCAACTTCAGGTTTCATTCCCTGTTTCCTGAACTCTGCCATAGGTATGAGTTGTAATAGTTTGGGATCTCTTAATCCAAATCCTTCTTCAGGAGTTATATCTACTTTTTTTTCTTCTACTTCTTTCATACCTATAATTGCTTCATCCAATCCCTTTAAAACATGTCCTCCACCAACAACTATTGGTATTGCACCATAATTTTTATTATCTAATTTTATACCTGCTTCTTCCGCCACATTTTCATCGGTTGTATCAAAGACGTTACCTGTCTCCTGAACCTTTCCTGTATATTCAAGTCTTATAAAATCTCCTTCTTTCACTGCCATATCTCTAGCCTCCTGTGTGGTATTCTTTTTTGAAATTCATTTAGAACTTCTTTATTTTTATATTTCAATATACGTATAACAGATGGGTATCTGTCTATATAGTTATGTATACCTTCCTTAAAAATACCCGCCTCAATTGATGATATAACCCTATTTTTAAAGTGTCTGCTAAAACCTTGAGAAATAGATTTCTCAACATCAGAAATACATTTAAAGGGCCTGTTCTTTGTTAAAGCTTCTGCTGTGATACTATCAACCAATGGAAGGGATTTAAGTTCATGTATACTGCTATTATTCACTCTTTCAAGTATTCCATTAACATCACGTAATTTGTCTAAAGGCGCATGTCCAATATCAATTTCTCTACTTAGAATTTCAATTGTTTCACAAGGTAACATATCCCCAACAGACCCTATATCTCCTAAAAAAACTGCTTCCCTTATTTTAGTACCACTAATACCTTCAACACGTTTTACAAATATAAATTTATTATTAAAATTAAAACCAATTTTTTTCAATGACTTTGATAATGAAACTATTACATAGTTATCTTCATCTAATTTTCCATTGAGTAACACTTCCTTTGTAACCATATCAACTATTTTATATGGTTTTGGTGTTATACCATTTCCAATTTTTATTCTTTGAAGTATCTTTTCATAGCCTGGAAATGGCCTGTAACCACGGGGAATATAATCTGCATCAAGAGCTTTAAAAGTTTTTGCAAGACATAATGAATACTGACCTGAACCCATTATTCCCATGGGAGGTCCTTCAACTACAATATCTGCACCTGCTGCTATTGCAGTTTCTGCACGTGCTTCACGTGTCATAATATATGGAAGACCCCTGCCACTTCTCTCCAATGGTCCAGGTACAATTGCAACAAATAAACCATTTGGTATCTGGTTTTTTGCTTGTAACATACAAAATTTATGGCCCATATGTAATGGAGAGTATTCTGTAAAATCTGCAATTATCTTCACATCACTTTTACAAGATCCGTAAATTGGCTTAGTTTTAATATCATTATTTAACAGTTTCCTATCTCTCTCCAATATTTTCTGAACAAATGTTTTACCTTCCAAATTAAATTACTCCAGTTACTTTTTGTTATGTATAATAATATGTTTCTATCATAATAATGGTTCAGTGGATAAGATAAAAAAATATATAATATATAAATATATGATTATTTTTTTGGGGTGTAAAAAAAAAATGATTGATCTCTGTCTTTTAAATTGTAAAATTGTTGGAAACAATGAATATTCAATAGGAATTAATAATGGTAAAATTATTTCCATTAAAAGAAACACTATCCAAGCAGAAAAAACTATTGATATAAAAGGTAAAATAGTTTTACCTGGGCTGATTGATGCACATGTCCATATGAGAGACCCGGGTTTTACCTATAAAGAAGATTTTAGTTCTGGAACTGCAGCTGCTGCAGCAGGTGGTTTTACAACAGTTCTGGATATGCCTAATACAAAACCCCAAACAAACACTGTAAAAACATTTAAAAACAAGATTAGAATTGGTGAAAATAAATGTTTGGTTGATTTTGGTTTACATGCAGGTGCAGATAATCCAGAACAGATAAAAAAACTTGCACCACTAAAACCATCTTCATTTAAAATTTTTATGGATCTATTTGATGATAATTTTTTAATGAATATATTCAATATACTATCAAATTTAGAAAAAATTAATGATAATAAAACAGTTATTTCATTACATGCTGAAGATAAGGAAATTGTAAATCAATATACAAATATAATGAAATCTAAAAATTCAGATCCAATTGCATATGTAAATGCAAGACCCGCATTAGCTGAAGAAGTTGCAGTTTCTAAAGCTATAGAGATAGCTAAAAAATTGGATTTAAATATACATATATGTCATGTAAGTACTAAAAAATCTTTGAACTTAATAAAAAAAGCAAAACTAGATGGATATAATATTACATCAGAAGTTACACCACATCACCTGTTTTTAGATTCAAGCTACTTTGAAAAATTTGGAACTTTTACAAAAACAAATCCACCACTTAGAACTAAATTATCCAAGATCAATATAATGGATATTTATAAAACAGATATTATTGGAACAGACCATGCACCCCATACAATTACAGAGAAGGAGAAAAATATTTGGGATGCACCACCAGGTATTCCGGGACTTGAAACTATTCTTCCACTGCTTTTAACCGAAATAAATAGGGGAAACTTTACATTTAATGAAATATTAAGACTTCTTTGTAAAAACCCAGCACATATATTTAATATTAAAAATAAAGGTTTTATACAAGAAGGTATGGATGCTGATTTTGTTATTGTTGACATGAAAAAGGAAGGAATTATAAACCCTGAAAAATTCCATTCAAAGGCCCATTACTCTCCCTTTGACGGATTTAAAGTTAAAGGCATGCCAATTATGACGATTTTAAGAGGGAATATTGTTATGGATCAAGGTAAAATATTAGAAGACCATGGTAAATATGTCTACTGTTGAAAATTTATTCTACTCCAGAAACCTATTTTTAGATCCAACAAAAAAAAAATATTGAACCACATTTTAAAACATATTTAACTATATAATAAATTTAGGCTAATTTAATATAAATATAAGAAATATTAAAACATTAAAAAAAAAAGTATGTGGAAATATTCTTATATTTTGAGGTGAAAAATGTGTGAATCAACAGTATATTCAACAGATGAAAATATTATAATGGAAGATGTGCTTAATATTAAAATTCATGAAGATAAAATACACTTAACAGATATACTAGGTATGAAAAAAGAATTAACAGGCACTATTGTTGAGATTTACTTGGATAAACATGGAATATATATAAAAATTAAATAATACCTTCTTAAAATAAAAATTTAATACAACTCTTTTTTTAAAAAAATAGCATACTATTTTTTTTCTGTGGATAATATTTGTTCTTCTAAGTTAAATAAAAAAAATGGTTTAAAAAAAAAATTGGGGTTTATGGTAGATTTAAATCTACCATTTTAAAACCTTACTTTTACTTCATCGAGAGTGCGTCTTTAGGACATGGTTCAATGCATTGATCACAGAGTATACAATACCCTTTAAGAGGTACTTTTTCTCCTGTGAGTTTTAACATGTTATATGGACATACTTCAATACAATCTCCACATTCTGTACATTTGTCAGGGCTGAAACTGATCCTATTTCGTTTAACGACTTTGCCATCAACTACTTTATCGATCTGTGAAAGGGTTAAGGCTCCTTCAGGACATGCAGTTGTACATGCACCGCAACGTGTACACATTGCAAATGATGGTTCTGCATCTGTCTTAATATCACCTGGCACTTCCATTCCAGTGTTTGTTACTACTTTTATTGCGTCTGTAGGGCATATTCTTGCACATGCACCTATATGATCACATTTTTCTTCATCCCAAATAATTCCTTCTTCTGATGCTGGTTTTGCAGCTCCTAATTCCACATCAAGATCTATTGCATCCACAGGGCACAGTTGTTCACAGAGACCACATGCTGTACAGATCTCTGGAAGTTCAACTGATAATGTTGATGATTTAGGTTTAATGAAATCTCCAGGACATGCTTCTACACAGACATTACATCCAATACAGGTGTCTTTGTCCAATTCAAATTTAAGCATGTCTTTGCTACGTTTTTCTGGTTTTTTGCCTGATATATACACTGCATTCCATGGGCAGGTCTGTGAACAGACTCCACATTTTATACAAACGTCTTCATCAATGGCAATACTTCCACCAACTTCATCGAGGGTTATTCCATGTACAGGACATTCATCCACACACATGCAACAGCCTACACAGTCCACAATTGATATAGGTCCGCTGATGTCAACATCAACCTTATTAGGTTTTTTAACACCTTCAACACCTATAACTCCTATAGGACATATGTCAACACATTTCTGACACATTACACAATATCCTTCTAATGGTAACTTACTTAATTTACCATTATCAATTTTCAGTACATGTGTTGGGCAAACATCTACACAGTCACCACATTCATCACAAAGTGCTGGGTTGTAGGTTACTCGAGTCTGTGTTACACCACTCTCATCAATTGAAAGTTCTTCTGTTTTCAATGCACCTTTTGGGCATATGTCCACACATTTGGGTGCGCCTCCACAGACGTCACAGTAGATCACATCTTCCGGTGACACTTCTATGGCTGCTGTAGGACATGCACCCTGGCATGCGCCGCATCTGATGCAGTCTTCCTTGTTGACTACTATCATTTTTTCACCTTGCGGGTTTAGACCTTGTTTATGAGGTGTCCTTCACTGTCGTATACTTCAACAGTTGCGAGTTTCATATTTGTGTCGATTGTGTGGGTTGCACAGGATAGACATGGGTCGTATGCCCTTATTACCATTTCCATTAAGTTGAATATTTTATCGTCTACTTCAACACCAGGTTTAATGTAGTCCTTAGCAACTTTCTGAATACCCATTTCCATTGCAGGGTTGTTCTGGATTGTAGCAACTATAATATTAGCCTTAGTTACTAATCCATTTTCATCTGTTTGGTAATGGTGTGTTAATGTTCCTCTTGCTGCTTCAACTATACCTATACCTTCACCAGCCTGTCTTTCAATTGGTTCTGGGAATTTTTCTCCAGTTAAGTCGCCTTCAAGTGCGTCAACAGCCATTTCTGAAGCTGCAACCAATTCTATTAATCTTGCCCAATGGAAGAGTAATGGTTCTTGTGCATAGCCAAAGGTATCTTTGAATTCTTTGAAGTAGTCCTGAGCTATTGGTGATGGCATTTTATCTGCTACATTAAGCCTTGATAATGGAGCTACCCTGTAAATTCCATCAGGATATCCTAGTTCTTTTATATATGGGAATTTGAGCCAGGAGTAAGGTTTAACCTTTTCTGCCATATGATCTAGGTAACTTTCACTTCCAAATTCAGCGTGTATTTTACCTTCTTTATCTTTGATCCTAACGTCTCCGTTGTAAACATCCCATACACCTTTATTAACAAGTCCAGTATGGTAGGTTTCAACATATCCCAATTCTTTAACAAGATCTAAGTTTTCAACAAATATTGGTTTTGCAAGTTCGATTGTTGCCTGTGCAAGTTCAACATTTCTTTTTGCTTTTGTAAGAAGATCTTTTTGTGTTTCAGCATCAATTTCTGTGGATATACCACCAGGTGTTGATGATGTTGGGTGTATAGATCTTCCACCAGTTGCCTTCACTATGTCTAAAGCATTTTTTCTTAGTTCTATAGCTTGAAGTGCAACATCAGGTGCGTCTTTAATGATTTGGAATACATTTCTGGTTTTACGATCTTTTCCTGCTATGAAATCAGGTGCAGCTAAGAAGTAGAAATGGAGTGCATGTGAGTGCATGAAAGAACCCCAGTTCATTAATTCCCTCATTTTATAGGCAGTTGGTAATATTTCATCATCTTTGAAACCATAACACTGATCTGATGCTTTTGCAGCAGCTAAGTGATGTTGTACATCGCAAATTCCGCAGATTCTTGGTACTATTCTAGGAACCTCTTCAACTGGTCTTCCTTGAAGGAATTTTTCAAATCCACGGAATTCCATAACATGAAGTCTGGTTTCCTCAACATTTCCTGCATCATCAAGATGCACTGTAATTTTTGCGTGACCTTCAATCCTTGTCACAGGTTCCATTGTTAATTTAACCATTTATTTTTCCTCCTTTCGCATTTTCATTGGTATTAATGCAGCTGGGAGCGTGTATGTGTAGAATGTTCCAACAATATCATCTAATTGATTAGCTACTTCTTCAGGGTCAACTGTTTTATCATGATCAATACCAAAGTCTGATCCTATAGCACTTATCATTTTTGCACCTTGATCAGTTACTTTTGTTGTTGGTCCGTAGCATCCTCTGCATGGTATGTCTATTGATGGACATTCTGCTCCACATATAGATGTTGTTGATGGTCCCATACATATAAGTCCCTGTGGTACTAGACACATTTCTTTTTCTGGTCTTCCAAGTTCAAACTGTCTGACAATTTTATCCATTGCCATTCCTTCTGGTGGTTTTTCTCTTGGACATACTTCACATAGGTTTGTTGTTGGTAGGTTTACTGGTTCACCTGTTAAAAGAGCAACAAGTGCTTCTGCAAGAACATCAGATCTTGTTGGGCAGCCAGGTATTGCCAGATCAACATCTATTGCATCTGAAAGTGGTCTTACCCTGCTTTCAAGGTGTGGAATATCTTCATGAGGTATTAAACCTTCTTCATTGTAAGTACTAGGGGAATTTATGTAAGCTTCTTCTGTGAGCTCTTCTACTGTATGTAAGTTTCCAAGTCCAGGTATTCCACCATATACCGCACAAACACCGTATGCTATGACGAATTTAGCTTTTTTCCTTAGCATTTCGGCAAGTTCACGGTTTTCATTGTTACGGATTCCACCTTCTATTATTATAACATCCAGATCATCTGGAACTTCATCGTATTTAACGTCCATTAGTACAGGCATGAATTCAATATCTGCCAGACCCATCACATCAATTATTGCTTCATGTATATCTGCAATGGAAAGGTGACAGCCGGAACATCCAGCCAACCACATGGTCGCTATTTTAGCTTTTTCTGCCATATTATTTCACTCCTCCGCTTATGCTTCAACTGATAGTTGTTCCTTGAGTGGGGATTTACCTAATCCCTTTATACGGGTTACCATCATATCAACGGTTTTTGCGAATTTTTCTCCTTCTGATGCAGATATCCAGTCATGGTAAATTCTTTCTCTTCCAATTCCCAGGTCTTCTGCTAATTTATAAATTAATCTCATCCTTCTATCTAATTTATAGTTTCCTGCATCGTAGTGACAATCACCGTGGTGACATCCTGCTACAATAACACCATCTGCTCCCTCACGGAATGCTTTAAAAACAAACTGTGGTTCTATACGTCCTGAGCACATAACTCTTATTACACGTACGTTTGGAGGATATTGCATCCTTGCAGTACCTGCGGTGTCAGCTCCACCATAGGAGCACCAGTTACAACAAAACATAACGATCTTCACATCATCCTCAGCCATAGAGTTTCCTCCTGATTTATCAATGTACCATCAAAAAATTTCACCATCTTTTTTGGTGACTTATTAATGTACATTATATGGATAGCAAAATAGTTATTATAAAGGTTACTCCAAAAACAAATCCGAAAGATATATATATAAGAATATAGGAATAGTTTTTAGAATTATTTAAACAAATTAATATCAATTATTTTTAATATTAATACTTAAAAAAGTTAAATATGCCCTATTTACCCATTATATTATATTTAAATATTATTTTTTAATTTAAATTTAACAGAATAGTTTATGGATAAATTTTTTAATAACATCAATTTAGGGTGTTAGATTTTTATGAAAAAATAAGGAGAGTATAGTTCTTTTTTTATATGTTCCAAGTTTAGATGGTCCGTCCATTCTAAAAATATAATTTTTAAATGTTTCGAACTTTAAAATTTCATAATATATGGTCTTTGTTTCAAATAAAAAGGAAGATTCAAAATGTTAAAATTTAATCAATAAACGACCCTTTGGAAAGCGCCTTAAAATCTAATTGAAGAATTTTAATATTTATAAAATCCATTTAAAGAAATATAATTTTGTATTTTTAGAGGGGAAATATGGTTTACCGCTGAGTTGAAGTAAATCAATTATTAAATGACTCCACTTTTTCCAAATTTTCTAAGATCCTCCATCAGTTATATGGATTAATATAATACCAAGTTAACAATGTTAATTTAGTGTTTTATTAGGCATTTTTAAATAAAACAAAATATAGAAATGACTTATAGATATATAAAAAAAAATTTATTTAAAATAAAAAGTTGGTGGTTAGACTGCTGCTTGAAATAACAGATCTTGCTGTAGAAGTTAATGAAAAAGAAATATTAAAAGATATAGACTTATACATCGATAAAGGCGAAACACATGTACTATTAGGTCCAAATGGAAGTGGAAAAAGCACTCTTTTCATGTCCATGTTAGGATTTCCTAAATATAAAATTACAAAAGGCGAAATAATCTTC
>JAQVTJ010000063.1 GCA_028700095.1 Methanobacterium sp.
AAGATTTTCTTGATAAATTAATTTAACGTTGAATAAGTATTTTATTAATAGAATCTAAAACAGCTTCAACACTTGCAAGTACAACATCATCTGTAGTTGATCTTCCAGTTGCATTATTTCCTTTTTTATCTCCCATTATAACAAAAACTTCTGCAATAGCATTTGTACCTCCAGTAATTGCTTCAATATTATATTCTTTAAGTTCAATATCTGCAGTTTCTCCTACAAGGCTTTGTATAGCATTTATAGCAGCATCAACTGGACCCACACCTGTTTTGGCAGCAGTTTTTATTATGCCGTTAATATTAAGTTTAACAGTGGCTGTGGGCATTACATTGTCTCCTGTCATAACTGTAAAACCTTCAAGTTTTACTATTTCCTTTTGAGCTCTGCCAATAACAGTTTCAGACATTGCCTTTAAATCTGCATCTGTAACACATTTTCCTTTATCACCAAGTTTTTTTATTTGATCAAATACTTTAAAAAATTGATCTTCAGTAAGTTCTATTCCATATTCTACAAGTTTGGATTTAATTGCATTTGCACCTGTATGTTTTCCTAGTACAATTCTACGTGTATGTCCAACCATTTCTGGTGTGATTGGTTCGTATATTTCTGCTTTTTTAAGCACACCATGTACATGTATGCCTGCTTCATGTGCAAATGCATTTTCACCTACTATTGCTTTATTTGGTGGCATTTTAATACCTGTGATCCTTGAAATAAATTCAGATGTATTTACTAATAGTTTTGTATTAATATTAGTTTTAATATGATATTGGGATGTTAATGCCATAACAACTTCTTCAAGAGCTGCGTTACCTGCTCTTTCACCTAAACCATTAATTGTAACATGAACTTGACTAGCTCCAGCTTCAACAGCACTTAATGAATTGGCTACTGCCATTCCAAAGTCATTATGACAATGTACACTAATGGGAACTTTGGTATTTTTTTTAATTTCAGAAATAATCCATTTCATTGATGCAGGGACCATTACACCAACAGTATCTGGTACATTAATATAATCTGCTCCTGCTTCTTCAGCAGCATTATATATTTTTTGAAGATAGTTGAATTCTGTTCTTGTTGCATCTTCTGCTGAAAATTCTGCTATTATTCCATGATCCTTTATATATTCTATGGCTTCAATGGATTTATTAAGAATTTCTTCTTGGCTCATTTTAAGTTTATATTCTCTGTGAAGAGGTGAGGTCCCTATAAAAGTATGTATATAATCAACACCACTATCTATTGCAGCATCAATATCAGAATGTAAAACCCTTGCCAAACCACATATATTGGAGTTAAGTCCAAGTTTTAGAATTTCCTTTGCAGCTCTTATTTCACCAGGGAAAGATGCAGGAAAACCTACTTCCATTGTATCAACACCTAGTTTATCAAGTTTTTTTGCAATTCTTATCTTTTCATCCACTGTTATTGCTACACCAGGAGTTTGTTCACCATCTCTTAGAGTGGTATCTAAAATTCTAACTGTTTTTGGAAGTTTCATAGACTTTTTAACTGTTTCTATATACATTGGAAGTCCTCATTTAATTTGGCAATTATATATAATTATAATATTTTTTATTTGTGGTTTAAAAGGATTTTTGTTAAATGTTATATGCATATATTCAATGAATTACAAATTTTTTTTTTTATATTAAAAAAAAATTCAAAGATATTATATTTATACTCCCATAATAAGGCTTAAAAAATTTCTTAAACCTGGAGCAATGCCTAAAATGAACATGGCTAATTTTAGCATGTTAGCTATTTTTTTATCTGCAATATAACTATCAATTATATATAATGATCCTAATATTACTGCTATTTTAAGTGGGAACATAATAATTGCTGATCCAACTAATCCAGTAAGAAGGCTTGGAATTACATGTTGTTCAGTATAACCATAGAAATCAACTGCAATATAAGTGGAAGATGCATCAAAAAGATGTGCCATTAATATATATAAATTGAACCTATTCTTTAATAAAGCCCATTTATCCTTTAAAAATAGAAATATTAAAGATAGAAGAGTCCAAACCCCAATAACTTGTAAAGAAGCTATATAATTAATGGGAGCCATATATAATATATTAGGTATGCAAATAATGGTACCTAGTGTAAATATTATATATCTATAATTAATATTGGTTTTTCTCTCAATATAAACCGAAAATAATACTGTAAAAATTGCCATAAAACCTGTAATTAAATATATTCCGGGTGTTACAAGAATATAGTTAATTGGATATATATTATTATCAACTAAGGCTCTGGCACTGGAACCAAAAAATATAAATGGAAATATTGGGAGGATAAGATCAGCAGGGTCTTTCTTAATATATTTAAACATTTTAATAATAAAAAGAATTGAAATTCCAAGTATTGTACCAAAGACTGTTGTGTTAAGCACAGTATATCCTGGGTGAAGATAGATAAAGTTTTGTTGAATATATTCAAGTATTTCTTGGAATAAATTGAATATCATAAATATATAATATGGAACTTATTAATTTAAGATTAATGGTTTTTTTTTAGAAAATATAATATTTTTACAATCAGGTTTTTAAATATTATTTTTTTTTTATATTTTCCATTTATGGATTTTAACTGATTTTCTTGATTTTTTTATTAATCACTTCTTTTAATATAAGTGGCAGGGGAGTTCTATTACCTGATACTGTAGTTTTTCCTGATAGAATTTCTTCAATTATACTTTCATATGTAAAATTAGCATCTAATTGTGTAACACAACTTCCTATTGCCCCTAGAAAATGGGCGTCACTGGATCCTATTTCTGGTAGGTTTCTTTTTTTTGCTAGGTTTTTGGCACGCCAATTAGAGTAGCCGAATATATATCTGGAATTAAGTGTTTCTATGGCATCTATATCCATTTTTTTAATATTATTACATAAACCTTCTCTGTAACTAACAAATGGATGTGCTGCTACAGCTATCCCTCCAAGGTTACGAATTATATCTACAGTTTCTTCTGGAGATAGGCCTTGTTTAATATTTTCTTTTACTCCCAATGCCACAATATGTCCTTTATTGGAACTTATTTCTATGGCAGGTACAATAATCAGGTCTTTATAGTTTTTTGCCTCTTTTATAGTTGCAAGGGCTCCTTTTATTGTGTTATGATCTGCTACTGCTAGGGCATCTAAACCTATGGATCTTGCTTTTTTAATTATGTCTCTAGGAAATGCAGTTGAATCATTGGAGTAGGTGCTGTGTATATGTGGGTCTAGTATCATGAAATTACATCCTTTAGTTTAAATACAAAATCTGTTCTAGTTATGTTTATTATATTAATATTTTGATATTATTGCTTTAATAAGACCTACGGGGCCTGTCATCATTACATCACCAGCTGGGGCTGCGTAGTGTACATTTAAATTTGTTTTTTCTAAAATTCTTCTTCGAGGTCCTGTTGCAACTGTGTATTTATAATTGTTTAGTGGTGCTTGTGTCCATGCACCATGACCACCATCATCATGAACTTCTTTATGTGTTATTGTTCCATTAATTAATTTTCCAATGAGTATTCTCATTTTTTCAGGATCTAATGAATTTGTATGATGTTCAAAAACACCTATTATTTTACCATTTTCTAATGCAGCTGCAAGTGTATGGCCATTTCCAATATCTATAGCTATATAACTATTTAACTTTTTAACAAATGGATCATGTGTTGCACCACATATTGATGCAAACTTTGAATCCATTATTATTGGTTTATATCCCTTTAATGTTTTTAAAACACCATGCATTCTTGTGAAATATGTGGGGATTGTATCATAATAAGCAAATTCTTCAGGGTATCTTGGAATATTTAGTTTTTCTTTTATTTTCATAAATCTGAAGTTACGATCTCCTATTCCTTCCATATATCCATGATCTTGGATTGCAATACCAATATAATCAAAATCGAGTTTTACATCAAATTGGGATAATGCATTTTTTATTGACTTTAAATCTATATCTTTAAGTTCTATCTTTCCTAGTTCAGGATGTTCCTCTTTTTCAGGTATAACTCCTACTCCTAAAAATTTAACCTTTTCTAAGTTATCTCGAACTGTTCGTGCTGCATTTTCTGTCATTAGAACTTTATAGCCTCTTTTAATATGATTTTCTATTGCATTATTTACAGGACCTCCGCCCATTGTATTACCAGTGATTATAAGATCATTGTGGTGTTGTTGAATCCTTTTTGCAATTATTTTAGTGGGAGAGGGCATAACCATTTTTATAGAATTTTCTATAGGATAATCTGTATCATATAACATTACATCCTGTGTTCCTGCTCCAACATCAATAGCCAATATTTTCATATAGATATATTTGTTGTTTATTCAATATTAACCTTAAATATAATGTACATATATGCTCAACAAAGGTTTAAATAATACATTATACTAGATCTTAGTACAGTCTTAAAATTAAGACATATATCTATAAAAAAAATATTTAATGATTATATAGTCAGAACTTAAATACAATAAAATATCATGATAGGTGGTTAAATGTATAAAATAACACTTTCAGAAAAAGACACTCCAAAAAAATGGTATAATATAGCTGCAGATCTACCTGTGGAATTACCTGCTGCTTCACAAACTAAAGATGGAAAACAACTTGAAAATTTACCCAAAATATTTTCCAAATATGTTCTTGAACAAGAAATGTCACAGGAAAGATGGATAGATATCCCAAAAGAAGTTAGAAATGTATATAAACAAGTAGGACGGCCTACACCCCTATTTAGAGCAACAGGACTTGAGAAATATTTAGATACACCTGCAAAGATATATTACAAACGTGAAGATACATCTCCTTTAGGTAGTCATAAATTAAACACAGCAATTGCCCAAGCATATTATGCTAAAAAAGCAGGTGCTGAAAGATTAACAACAGAAACAGGAGCAGGACAATGGGGATCCGCATTATCTCTCGCATGTTCACTTCTAGATATTGAATGTACTGTATATATGGTTAATATTTCATTTAAACAAAAACCATATCGTAAAACAGTTATGCATCTATATAATGGAGAAGTTATACCATCACCAAGTACAAGAACAGAATTTGGTAGAAAAATACTTAAAGAAGACCCTAATCATCCGGGCTCTCTGGGAATTGCAATATCAGAAGCTATTGAAGATGCATTAACAGATGAAAAAGTATTTTATGCTCTGGGTAGTGTTTTAAATCATGTGCTTTTACATCAAACAGTTATTGGTTTAGAAGCTAAGAAACAATTCGAACTCATAGATGAAACACCTGATGTGTTAATTGGATGTGTAGGAGGAGGAAGTAATTTTGGTGGAGCTGCATTCCCATTTATGAAAGATAAAATCTCAGGAGATCTAGATTGTGAATTTTTAGCTGTGGAACCTTCATCATGTCCAACACTTACACAAGGAGAATATCGATATGATTATGGGGACACTGCAGGTTTAACTCCATTAATGAAAATGTACACCTTAGGACATGAATTTGTACCTCCATCAGTCCATGCAGGCGGTTTAAGATATCATGGAATGGCCCCAATAGTTGCTTTACTAGCTAATCAAGGTCTTGTAAAAGGAAGAACAGTAAATCAGACAGATCTATTTGAAACAGGTAAAATATTTGCCAATACTGAAGGTGTTATACCTGCTCCAGAAACATGTCATGCTATTAAAGTAGGAATGGATGAAGCATTAAAATGTAAAAAAACTGGAGAAGAAAAGAATATTTTAATATCATTCTCAGGTCATGGGTTACTTGATCTTCAAGGATATGATGATTATATAGAAGGACATTTAACAGAATAATCCTCCCATATCCTCTTATATATCTTTTTTTTTACAAATAATCTTATAAGTGGTTTCTAAAACTATAAAACCCCCCAATTATTTATTTATTTTTATAATATTCTATTATTAAAATATAATATTCTATGATATTTTAATAAAAATATCTAATCTACTAATAAAAAAATAAATATAAGCTAATAGTAATTTATACACTTGAAATATTTATTTATATGATCTAATTCATAAGATTAATTAGACTAAAATGGAGGATAATAATTATGTATCAAATAGGTGAAGCATTAATAGGAAATGGTAATGAAATAGCTCACGTTGATTTAATCATTGGTGATAAAAATGGTCCAGTCGGAACTGCATTTGTAAATAATATGGCAGATATGTCAATAGGACATACCCCACTTTTATCTGTAATAAGACCAAATTTATTAACTAAACCCGCAACATTAATAATACCCAAAGTAACTGTAAGAGACTTAGAGGATGCTAACAAAATATTCGGACCTGCACAAACAGCAGTAGGCCGTGCTGTAGCAGATGCGGTTGCTGAAGGGCTAATACCAAAAGAAGATGTTGAAGATCTTGTTATAATTGCAGGAGTATTCTTACATCCTGGTGCTAAAAATTATCGTAAAATATACCAGTACAACTATGGTGCAACCAAACTAGCAATACAAAGAGCTATGGAAGGTTATCCGTCAGTTAAAAAGGTATTAGCAGAAAAAGACCGTGGAACACATCCAGTAATGGGATTCAAAGTTACAAGATTATGGAGTCCTCCATATTTACAAGTTGCACTTGACTTGGATAATATGGAAGAAATGGAACGTATAATAAACACACTTCCAAACCGTGAAAGAATACTTATTGAAGCTGGAACACCACTTGTTAAGAAGTTTGGTGTCGGTATAATTGGAAAAATCAGAGAACTTAAAAATGATGCATTTATTATTGCAGATCTTAAAACTCTTGATGTTGGAAGAATTGAAGTTAAAATGGCTGCAGATGAAACAGCAGATGCCATAGCAATTTCTGGACTTGGAACAGTTGAATCCATAGAAAAAGCTATTCATGAAGCTCAAAAACAAGGAATATATTCTATTCTTGATATGATGAATGTTGACAATATCGTTGCAAAACTCGAAAAACTTGTATACAAACCAGATATTGTATTACTCCATAGAAATGTTGATTTAGAAACAAAACAAGCTGAAAAAGGAGAAAAATTAGCAGAAGTTACTGAATGGGGTAATATTTCACAGATCAAAGAATTAATTGGTAAAGATAAACTAGTTGCAGTTGCAGGTGGTGTAACACCAGATCGTGTTGATAAAGCCCTTGATAGTAAAGCAGATATAATTGTTGTTGGCAGATACATTATTGGTTCAAGAGATGTACGTCGTTCAGCCCAAGACTTCTTAGATCGCATGCCACAAGACCCTGATACCATGCGTCTAGCAATGGATGAAGATGAATCAATCTAGATAAAATATTTTAGGGGATTTATTTCCCTTATTATCCCATTTTTTTTATTTTAACTATTTTTTTTTAGGTAATCTCTATATAAACAATAATTTTATTATTAAAACGACCCATATTAAATTGTAGATTACATTTATTTAATTTAAACATTTATCCATTTATGGAAGGTGTAAATTAAGATGATATTGGGAATATGTGGTAGTCCTAGAAAACAGGCAACAGAATATGTTTTAAAAGAATCATTGCAAATGTTGGAAGAAAAAGGTTTTGAAACTGAATTTTTTGGTTTAAGAGGAAAAACAATTAACCCTTGCAGACATTGTAATTATTGTATTAGAAAGAAAGAATGTATTATTAAAGATGATATGCAAGATCTTTTTCCCCTAATCTTAGATGCTAAAGGCATAATAATGGCAACACCCATTTATAATGGAGGAATAAGTGCACAATTAAAAGCAGTAATGGATCGATGCAGAGCATTAGGTGCTGTTGATTTTGATTTTCTACGTTTTAAAGTAGGAATGGGTATAACTGTAGGTGGAGACCGTATTGGTGGCCAAGAATTTGCAATACAACAAATATTAACATTTTATATATTAACTGGTGCTATTCCAATTAGTGGAGGAGCATACGGTGCAAATATGGGTGCTAATTTCTGGTCACAAGACACACTTGAAGGTGTTAAAAAAGATGATGAAGGTTTTAAAAGTCTTCGAAAAACTATAAAAAGATTTTCATACTTTATAGATAAATTTGAATTAAAAGATTAAATAAAAAAACTAATTATGTTATAAGTTCTAACTTAGAAGTTATAAGTTTTACTTTGTGTTAGTTAATACTATATTTAAAAAAAGATAAATAAAAATAAAATTTTCATAATTAAAAAATTTTAGATAGATTATAAGTTATAAGGTAATAAAAATGAATATCCAAGTAGACAAAGATAAATGCACAGGTTGTGGAATATGTAAAGAAGCTTGTCCTAAAGGAGCCAAGATATGGGATATAAATAAAAAAGCCATGGCCACTAACTTACAATATTGTCATATATGTACTATTTGCGCAGGGAAATGTCCAGAACAAGCCATACATGTTAGTAGAGAGGATAACAATGAGAAAACAAAAAATGAGTAGAAGAACTTCTGAAACAGATATTAAAATATTATTAAATCTGGATGGAGATGGAAAAACTAATATTAAGACGGGTATAGAATTTTTTGATCATATGTTAAATTCATTTGCAAAGCATGGTTTTTTTGATTTGGAAGTAGAAGCAAAAGGAGATATTGGTGTTGATGATCACCATACAGTGGAAGATGTGGGTATATTACTTGGAGAAGTATTTAATAAAGCTATTGCAGATAAAAAAGGTTAAGACGGATTGCACATTCCATTGTACTTATGGATGATGCTTTAGCAACTGTTGCTGTGGATATTAGTGGAAGAAATTATTCAGTATTGGATTTTAATTTTAGAAATGCAAATGTAGGAGATTTAAGCACAGAAAATATAGGGCATTTCTTTACATCATTTGCAAATTCTGCAAAAATTAATATAAATGCTAAGGTAGAAGGGGAAAATGACCATCATAAAATAGAAGCTCTTTTCAAATCATTGGCCCGTGCACTTAAAGAAGCTTCAGTAATTGAACATAACTCTATTCCCAGCACTAAAGGAATCCTATGATTAAATATAGAACTTTTTTTAGTTATACAGAAAAAATAAAACAATATGTTATATTTTATGTGGGGGTTGCAATGACTATATGAACTATACAAACCTTTAAGATTTTTAGTTTCTATTTTGTTCTCTTTTTTCGTCATGCTGATATGATTACAGTCGGAATTATGATATTGAGATTTT
>JAQVTJ010000064.1 GCA_028700095.1 Methanobacterium sp.
GGAATACCATATATGGTAAGTAAACGTCCTGAATGGGATAAATTCCCTGGAGCAGAATATACAGTTGCATTTGACACAATAATGCCTGATGGTAAAACACTTCAAATAGGTACTGTACATAATTTAGGACAGACCTTTGCAAAAACATTTGACATAAAATATGAAACAGCTACAGGTGAACATGAATATGTGTATCAAACATGTTATGGGCTGTCAGATCGGGTTATTGCATCAGTTATTGGAGTGCATGGAGATAAAACAGGGCTTTCATTACCTCCGGATATTGCACCATATCAAGTGGTTATTGTTCCAATTATTTTTAAGAAAGGTGGAGAAGAAGTAATTGGTTTTTGTAAAAATCTTGAAGAAAAATTAAAATTAGAAACTACTTTAAGGGTTTATTTTGATAATAGAGATATTAGAGCAGGCAAAAAATATTATGAATGGGAAATGAAAGGAATACCTCTTAGAATAGAGATAGGGCCTAGGGATATTCAAAACAAGAAAATAGTAACCTATAGAAGAGATACTCAAGAAAAAGAAGTTATTGATTATAATCCATCTATAATTTCTGAATCCATAACCCAAATTTTGGATGATATACGTATTAATATGAATGATAATACATGGGCAAAAATGGAAAATAATATTAGAAAAGTTAATTCCATTAAGGAAGCAAAAAAGGTTATAGCTGAATATCATGGCATTGTAACATTTGACTGGTGTGGAGACAAGGAATGTGGTAAAGATATTGAAGAAAATATTAAGGTAGATATATTAGGTGTTCAAGAATCTGAAAAAGACGATTCAACATGTATAAATTGTGATAAACCTTCTAAACATATTACATTACTGGCAAAAACATATTAGGGGAGTTTAAAAAATGAATATGAGACTAGTATTTTCAATATTTTTAATTGTTTTATTTGCAATAGGATTTGGATTTATTAGCTATTCCCAATCTACAGGTAAACCTCTTAATGAAGTATATAGCACAGGAAATATTGTAATTACACAGAATACTAGTGCTGGAACTGTACCACATATAATTAATATTGTTAACAATGGACAAGATCATGTCAAAGTAGAGGTAGGAGATGTTCTTATATCACAATCTTCCCAAGATCTTGTTATTGCCGAAAATAAAACAATAAATAAAAATACAACAAATACTGTTTTTGCTTACTGTCTTGATCCCTCAAAAAGAGCCATACCCTCTGTAATACTTAAATTCAATGGAACATCTACCAATGCAATTAAACAGACCATAATGTGTTCCAATATTAACGATATTAACAGTTCAACAAATGCACAAGCACAAATATGGATACTTAAAGCAGGTGTTGATTTTAATATATACACAGGAGAACCAGTTGCAATGGTTGAATTACAGAAAATAAATTATACCACATTAAGACAAATAGTTTCAGATGCAAAAACTGCCATAGCAACTAGATTCAATATAAATGTGAATAGTATTGATGAACTAAACCAGAATAACACATCTAATACAGGTATTGATGGATTGATAATTGGGTAAAAACAACAACAGGAATATAATAATGGAATAAATATAATGTTTCAAGGTTAAAAATATGAAGAAAACAACCGCAATTATCCCAGTATCCAGATTCAAAAATGCAAAAACAAGATTATCACCAACATTAACAGCTTTAGAAAGGGAAAATCTTTTAAAATCTATGTTAAAGGATGTTATAGGAATTTTAAAAGAAAAGATAAATGTGGTGGTTATAAGTTCAGATGAAGAAGTTCTGGATTATGTAAATGATATGGGTGTTATTTCTCTAAATGAAAAAGGTGAAACAGACCTAAACGGTGCCCTTATGCAAGGGATTGAATATTGTTCTGATTTTTCTGATCAGATATTAATTGTACCTTCAGATATTCCTTTAATTAAATCAGAACATTTAGATTATATAATTAAAATGGGTGAAAAATATGATCTTGTAATTGCACCTGCTAAAGGTGGAGGTACCAATGCATTACTATGTCCTGTAAAGAATATGGAAATGAAATTTGGAGATTGTAGCTTCTTTGAACATATTAACTTAGCTAAAACATATAAGTGGACTTATAATATATATGATTCGTTTTATATGTCCCTAGATGTTAATACAGCAGAAGATCTAGGTGAAATAATGCTCCATGGTATAAATACCCATACTAGAAAATTTTTAAAATCCGCAAAGCTTAATGTTAGATCAAATCATGGGAAAGAAAGGCTTCATATTATTAGGAGTATAGAAAAATGATTGCAATATCAATAGCAGGCTATGATCCATCAGGTGGAGCTGGCATATTAAATGATATTAAAACATTCCATGCATTAGGTGTTTATGGTACTGCTGTAATAACAGTTCTTACAGCACAAAATCCTAACAAAATAGCAGGAATAGAATCTGTATCAACAGATTTTATAGAAAAACAGTTGGAAACTATTTTAGAAGACTATCCAGTTAAACATGTTAAAACTGGTATGTTATATTCCAAGGAAAATATTAAACTAATATCAGATAAGGTAGTTGACCATAAACTAAAGTTAGTGGTTGATCCTGTGATGATTGCAAGTTGTGGAGCATCACTTACAAGTGGAAATTTAGCAAAATCTATAAAAAAATATTTACTACCCAATACAATACTAACCACCCCAAATATAGAAGAAGCAGAAAAACTTTCAGGAATAAATATTCATTCCATTGATGATGCAATGAAAGCTGCAGAGAAAATTGGGAAAATATGTAATGTTATAATCACAGGTGGACATTTAAATGGTAGTAATATATTTTTCAATGGTTCTGTTAAGGTTATTAAAGGAGATATAATTGAAAGTGAAAATATACATGGAACAGGATGTAGTTATTCTGCAGCTGTTACAGCTTCACTTGTAAAAGGTTATAATTTACTACAATCAATTGAAATTGCAGGTGAATTTGTTAAAAATAGTGTGATTAATGGTGAATGGGGAACCTTAAACCAGTTATATGAACTCAAATTATAATAAACAATATTATAATTGGAATAACAGTTAATAATTATGTATATGTGAAGTGGTAGAGTGGTTACAAATGAAGAGATAAGACAAATGCTGGATGCTAAAAGAAAAGGGATTAACACAGAATATGATAATGTTAAATCCACATATAATAAAATATGTCCTCATTGTAAAAATAAAAATCCAGAAAAAGCCTTGTTCTGTGTACATTGCGGAAGGAAATTTGATAAAAATTTACAAGTCCCATGCCAATCATGCGGCCTTAAAAATGCCACAACAGCAACATTCTGCGTAGGCTGTGGTGGAATATTAGAAAAAATAGATAAAAAAATAGTAACACCCAACAATATAGAAAAAAGTGGAATAGATACCCTAGAAAGACCAGTTAAAAAAGATGTACCCTCTTCAATACCAGAACATAATATTCTATCAAAAACAAGTCTGAAAAAAACATGTTATTATTGTAATGGTAAAAACCTGAAAAATGCCAAGTTCTGTGTTGTATGTGGAAAAAAATTTGATGCAAATAAAACAGAATCCCAAGTAAAGATAAATGAAACATCAACAGAAAATCCTATAATAAATGAAGAATTAAGTGATTCCCCAGAAAAATTAAATAAAATACCAGTTAAAACACCTTCCCCACAGATTCCAGCTCAAGAAAATGTGATCCCAATTAAAAATATGAAAACAAAAGAAGTTAATAAGCTAAAAGATGCGGTTAATATTGAAAATAATATGAAGATAAAAAATATGAAAAAACAGATACAATAGATCCTGTTGAAAGAATAAAAAAAGCTAAAGAATTATTAGATATAGATGCAATTACATCTGAAGAATATGAAAATATCAAACAAAAATATTTAAAATTCATATAAACTTCTAAATATCATATTTTTTTTATTTTATTTTTTTTAGATGTATTTAAAAAGAAGAGGAAGAGAATTTATAAAAAAGAAATATGGAAATATAAAAAATAATAAATTATTTTTTTTATATATCATAAACCTCTTTTGGAGAAAGTATAGTAATACCTTTATTTTCCAATGCTTCTATACCTTCATCAATATCCTCTGTACGAATTACAACAATTGCATTATCTCTTTTTTTCTCAACAAATGCATATAAATATCCTATATTAATTTTAGAATTGTTTAAAGTTTCGAGTATACTTTCCAGTGCCCCTGGGTCATCTGAAACACTAACAGCTATTACATCACTTATTTTAACAATAAAATTTGCTTCTTCAAGTATTTGTTTGGCTCTTTCAGGTTCAGGTACTATTAACCTTAAAATACCAAAATCTGAAGTATCAGCAATTGAAAGCACTCTAATATTTATTTTAGCCATTGAAAGTATATTTATTGCTTTCCATAACCGGCCTTTCCGATTTTCAAGAAATATAGATAATTGTTTTAATTTCATTTTCCATTCCCCTTATATATTTTTTTTTAGATAAAATTATTTTTATATCCTAAATTTTTATTTGCATATCTAAAGGAATATTCTAGAAATTTCTTTTATCAATAACCCGAACAGCTTTTCCTTCACTTCTAGGGGGGCTTTTTGGTTCTACAAGTGATACTTTAACCCTTAAACCAATTTCGTTATGAATTTTCCTTTCAATATCTTTTTTTATCCTTTCAATATGTCTTATTTCATCTGAAAAGAATGCGGTTGTTGTTTCTACCTGTACTTCAAGTTCATCTAGATGATTTGGTCTTGTAACAATAATCTGGTATTGTGGTTCAAGTCCTTCAATTTTTAGAAGTGCTTTCTCAATTTGTGATGGGAAAACAATAACTCCTCTAATTTTAAGCATATCATCACTTCTACCTGTGATACGTTCCATTTTAACCTGTGTTCTACCACATTCACATACTTCTTTATTAAGTGCTGTTATATCATGGGTACGGAATCTTATAACTGGCATTCCTTCTCTTGTTAAGGTTGTAAGGACTAATTCTCCTGTTTCACCCTTTGGTAGTTGTTTCATTGTTTTTGGGTCTATTATTTCAGGATAGAAATGGTCTTCAAAAATATGTAGTCCTGTTTTTGATGAGCATTCCATTGCAACTCCAGGACCGATTATCTCTGTTAAACCGTAAATATTTTGAGCAGAAATATTCAGCCTTTTTTCAAGTTTTTCCCTCATTTCTTCTGTCCACATTTCTGCACCAAAGCATCCTGCTTTAAGTTTAAGTTTATTAGTATCAATACCCTCATTTTCAGCTACTTCTGCAAGATACAATCCATATGAGGGTGTGCATGTTAGTATTGTTGTATCAAAATCTTGCATGATTTCAATCTGTCTTTTAGTATTTCCCGCAGATATTGGTATTACAGTTGCACCTATTTTATGTCCTCCATAATGAACACCTAAACCTCCTGTAAAAAGACCGTAACCATAACTATTTTGTATTTTATCATTTTTCCCGACACCAGCCATTGTTAATGCTCTTGCCATGACCTCTCACCATAATTCAATGTCAGATTCTGTATAACCTGATACAGTGGGTTTTCCTGTTGTTCCTGAGGTTGTATGGACCTCCACTATTTCCTCTGTTGGAACAGCAAACATTCCAAATGGATATGCCTCCCTAAGATCAGTTTTACTTGTGAAAGGTAGCTTTTCAATATCTGCAAGTGTTTCAATGTCTTCAGGTTCAATTTTTAGGTTGTTAAAACGTTTAGTATAATAAGGAACATTTTCATATGCTCTTTTAACAACTGCCTGTAACCTTTGAAGCTGCAGTTCTTCTATTTCATCTGCAGACATACATTCCGCCTTTTTATTCCATATCATTTATCATCCCACCCCTTTTGATCATAAAATATAAAATAACTTCAAATTTTAATTTAATAATAGGTTCTAATTAAAGATTTGGATGGGTTATTAAAATTATATTAATAAAATCAAATTATTGTGTTTAAAATTCTTATTCTATCATTCTATCTTTGGAAATATATACCTTTAAAACTAGTTTTATTCTTTAAAATATAATATTACCTAGTATTTTATAAAAAAATATATAAGAATTAAAGATCATAATATAATAATAGTATTTTATATTATTGTATGTATTTTGTATTAGATATTTTTAGGAGGGATATTTATAGTGGATAAATATATGTGTGGAATATGTGGTTATATATACGATCCAGAAAGGGGTGAAAAAAGAAATAACACTGATTCAGGCACTGCATTTGAATATTTGCCCGATATGTGGTTCTGTCCATCTTGTGGCGCAGCAAAAAAAAGGTTTAAACTTAATAAAAGACATTAACTTAAATTTTTTTTTATTAATAAATTATATATTTTTTTTTAAGTAAATCTTATAAAAAAATGAAATAGAGATTTATAGTTATGGAGAATTTAACCATGAATCTGTTTTGTTGTTTACTTCATCCCAGTTAACTATTTTCCAGAATGCTTCTATATAGTCTGGTCTTCTGTTTTGATAATCAAGGTAATAGGAATGTTCCCACATATCTAATACAAATAATATTCTAAAACCAGGAATTACATTTACATTATGCTTTTCTATTTGCATTATAAATATTCTATTAGTTTTTTTGCATAGGGTTAATACAGCCCAACCAGATCCTTCTACACCTGCAGCTGCCTGTGTGAATTCTTTTTTAAATCTTTCAAAAGATACGAAATCTTTTTCTATATATTCTGCAATGGTTCCTGTAGGTTCTCCTCCACATTTATCTGCAGGACCCATATTCTGCCAGAAATAATTATGTAAAATAAATCCACCTACATGGAATGATAATTCCTTTGCAACGGCTTTAACATCAAATTCTGCTATTTCTCTAGAATCAAATTTTTTTAAGAGTGTATTAGCACCATCTACATATGCCTGGTGATGTTTATCATGGTGCAATGTTAATTGTTCCTCTGATATATATGGTTCAAGGTCTTTATATCCATATGGTAGCTTTGGTAGTTCATAATTTATTGTTTCCATTACTAATCCCTCCTACTGTAATTATATGTATATATTTCCAGTATATATTTATATTGAAAAAGAATAATTTTACCATCTATAGTAATTTCTATAGCATAACCACCAGTCTATACATTTGTATGTCTCTGCACGTTTTTTACCTTCTTCAATATTAGGTATTGGTGGAATTATAAGTCCTTTGCCTATTATTTCATTTTGAGGCCAATTTGCAGGTATTGCAACTTGTTTTTTTTCTATTTGGTTAAATCCTTCTACCATTCTTAGAATTTCATCAATATTACGTCCAAGTTCTGGAGGATAATATAGTATTGCTCTTATTATTCCTTTTGGATCAATTATAAAAACTGCTCTAACTGTGTTTTTTGCTTTTGCAGGATGTATTAGTCCAATGGTTTTGGCAATTTCACCAGTATCTGCAATTACAGGAAATTCTATGTCTAGGGAAAGGTTATCTTTTATCCATTCAATCCATTTAAGATGGGAGTATATTTGTTCAATGCTCAAACCAATAAGTTCACAGTTTAATTCCTTGAATTGCTGGTATTTCGATTGGAAAGCATAAAATTCTGTTGTACATACAGGTGTAAAATCTGCAGGGTGGCTGAAAAAAACAAACCATTTCCCTTTAAATTCTTTGGGAAGCTTTATTTTTCCTTGTGTTGTTTGAACTTCCATTTTAGGAAATTTATCACCTATTAGTGGTATTCCAATCCCTTTTTTTTCATTTTCTTAACTATATAAACTTTTTCACCCATTAATTCCACCACCATTTTTTTTATAAATGTAATACTTTTAATATATTACATATTATTTTAGTTTGCATTTTATATAAAAATTTCAAAAAAAATAATATAACAAGCTAATTCTTATAAAAAAAAGTTAAAAAGAAGTTAAATAATAAAATTTATAAAAAAATTTTTTAAGTTAAATTAAAGGATAACAAAAAATTCATATATTTTTATATTTTTCAGTTTTTTTTAGGAATTTTAACTAGTAATTTATACAACAATTTTTATTATTTTATTGTATGGATATTTTTTTGAGTTATATATTATAATTTACATCCATATTTACCTAATGAACTTTAAAACAATATTTCAATGGTATTTAAAGGTTTTCCTTTTTCTATAATTAATTTAGAGAGGAATTATTTTTTTTTTGTTTATATATTATCTATATATTAGTTTTAAAATAAAGTTTAGGCTATGGAATAACTTCTATTATATCATGACAGTTATAAAACTCATTTAGCTAATCTGGCATAAATTTAATCTCTAAAAAAGCTAATAATGGTATATAAATGATATTAATTATCAGTTAATATAATCATTATGATTTCAACTTTAAATATAAAATAAATATAAGTAATTGGTTTTAAAAATATAAAAAAAAAATATTTGGTATTAAATGTTGGTTTTTGTTGTGGGAGGATTATAAACTCGTTGACTTAATTCATTATCTAACATTAAAAGTGCATTTAATGATTCATTAGCCATTTTAACCTTTTTAAGAACAGTACCGGATGATTCTTCTTCTTCTACTTGTTCTGATACAAACCATTGTAAGAAATTATTTGTTGCATGATCTCCAAGAGAAATTGCAAGATTAACCAGTTGATTTATTAATTCAGTAACCTTTTGTTCATGGGAATAAACATGTTCAAATACATTAACAGGAGATTTCCATTCTGTCGGAGGTGAATCTATCCTTGTAAGTGTTACTTTAGCACCTCTCTGTATTATAAAATCATATATTTTCATTGCATGTGCTAATTCTTCCTGAGCCTGTACTCTCATCCAATTTCCAAAGCCTCCCATATCTTCAGATTCAAAATAACTTTCCATTGAAAGATAAAGATATGATGAATATAGTTCGGCATTTACTTGGCTGTTTAAAGCATTAATCATTTTTTCATCCATTTACTATTTTCCCCCCTTATAAGAGAACATTTAAAAAAAAAAAGATTTAAAAAATATATATGTGGTTTAATCTACTTCTTCAAATAAATCCTTACCCACACCACACAGAGGACATACCAAATCATCAGGCAAATCTTCAAATTATGTTCCTGGCTCTATTCCTGCATCAGGGTCTACTGCTTCAGGTTCATATATATATCCAC
>JAQVTJ010000004.1 GCA_028700095.1 Methanobacterium sp.
AAAATCTCAATATCATAATTCCGACTGTAATCATATCAGCATGACGAAAAAAGAGAACAAAATAGAAACTAAAAATCTTAAAGGTTTGTATAGTTCATATAGTCATTGCAACCCCCACATAAAATATTTGAAATAAAAAGGAAAAATAGTATAAAAATGTATCTTAAAACATTTAAACTCGAAATAAAAACATATGAAAGTCAAGGTCAAAAAAAGAATAAAACATTTAAATTTAAGTTGTAACAGCTAAAATAAAATAATATAGAACAGTGTGGGAATCCATCCACTATCCCATAATTTTAGAAGTGATAATAACAAATTTATAATAGAAAAATAGAAAAAAACGCTTAAATTAGGAATACAGAACAAAAAAGAAGAATTAGAAGATAAAAATTAAACTGCAAAATATTTAACATCTAAAGTAGATTAAAAAATAAAAGATGTTATGAAATCAATACAAATAGGATATTTGATAAAGCTTAAACACATTTGGAAAGAATAATCGTGGATAATTTTTCTTTTATGTGCATAAAAGAAAAATAATAGAAAAATCATTTTCTAGCACCACTTAGATTTCATCCTAAGAAATGTGATTTAGAAAACAGAATTAAACTAAAACCAATCTCTAAAACTCAAGATACTCGACCTCATTTCAGTTTAATTAGCCATTTTATGAGAATATTAAAGATAGAATAAACAATTTTCAAAAAATAAAAAAAGCTTTTTATATTATTTTTATTTTGTTTAACATTCGCTAGGTGTGTTCTTCGGGGGGTTTCCTGTTTTTTCAGAATATATTTTCTGTAAAATGTTTTTTAGTTATAGTTGTATGTTGTAGATGGTGGATCCTTTGTGTATTGGTTTGATCAAGCCTTTTATGTCTAAGCATTTTAAACGTTTCATTAATGATTTATGGTCAAAAAAATCTTCAAATTTCCGTATAAAGGTGTGGAATTCCTTCATGGTTGTTTGAAGATGTCCATTGAATTCTATGTATAACCGTTTAAATAACTTTTTGGCTTTGAATCAATATATTTAGTTTATATGTGGTTTTTTTGTCAAAAAATAAGTTTTAAGTTATATAATGACCTTTTAACATTAATATATATCTTAAATGAAGTTTTAAGCACTTTTAAATCAGATTTCACAGTCCGATCATCATCCTGACCAAACAAATGTAAAAGAAACTTTTTATACTCATTAAAAGTAAAAAAACGTTTTAAAACTCTTCATCAAATCAAAAATACGGTATTAGATTTATCAGCCTTAGATAAATATTTAACAACCTTATTTTCCTGATTTTTTTGTGAATTTCTTTTAAAAGTATTTAATATAGGTTTTATTGTACGTTTAACAGTATTCCCTACTATTTTAACAATATCAGACTTAAATAAATCTTTAAAAATATTTTACCTGTTTCTATAACACTTAAGACTCCTGTTTCTATCTTAACATATAATTCCATGGCACTGGACAATTCAAAGCCAATATTCCCCATAAAAGTACTATATTTATCAGCCCATACCTTTTTAAAACCTCTATGCCACTTAAGATCAACATTTTGAACAGAAATACTAGTAAAATCCCTCTTATTATACAAAGAATAGGCTTCCAGCACTTTAGAAAAACATAAACCCAAATCTGTGTTTTCTTCTAAAGTGTGAGATCCCAATAATGCGTCTATATTTTTTGTAGGTTCGATTTATTCAAAATCAATTAAACCATTTGCATACTATACATACAATTTCAACGCTTTATTAATCTCTTTCACATTACTATCATAAAATCTATCATTGGATAGAAACCAGTTTAAACTGCTTATGTACACTAGGCTCCAACAAATTCATATGAAGCTCCTTCATATTAATCCTCAAAATACTACACCTCCAACTACAATTTTCACAAAAAACATTAACACAAAATCTGCATTACAAAAAAAACAATCCAAGAAAAAATAAAAAAACTTAAATACCAAAAAGACAAAAAAACACTTAATAATAAATGATAAAAAACTATATATATAACAATAAACAAAATACATCAAACAAGAGTAATATAAATCAGTTGAAAAACTTTAATATAATATTAACCGGATTAAAACCCAATATTCCAAAATTAAAGACTAATCCTTTATATTCTAAGATTAATTTTCCTAAACCAATAAAATGTCTAGATATATTTTTGTCAACACACACATGTGCATTGGTAGTTATAAAAAAACACTCTAAAATCTGAAAAGATGATAAAATTTTCCCTTCAAAAAGACCAGAAAATAATCCAGATAAAATTTTATATTTAAAAAAAAATATTAACGACCGTTAGGTCGTTGTTTTTTTAAGTTATTCTGGTTTGTCCATTAAAACAGATTTGCATAATGTTTGGCCTTTTCCACCGTGAGGTGTTCTTACAACAGTGTCATTAGTTTTTTCAATATCCCTTGCTTCTGATGCTAATTTAGCTGCTATACCTAACATTTCATGTGCTGAAGCTACGAGTGGTATGTATTTTTCAGCAGTTTTGGTCATGAAACAAGCTTCTACGTCTATGTCAGCAACTTTTGTTGCGATTTCATATGCAGCCATTGCTTTTGCTTTTGCATAAGGATTTGTGAAATGTGCAGCTTCAACAGCTGTGTCTCTGGATATAACAACTTTTGGAAGTTCAATAGTTTCGCCAGCTTCAACAGCATTGACTGCTGCGTCTATGGTATCCTGGACTACTCTGTATGCTCCTGTTAATGCCAATACTTTTATTACATCAGAGTTGAATGATGCCATTTCTGTTGGGTCAAGGAATTCTCTCCTTGCACCTATCATTGGATCTGCTTTAACAATGATGTAACCCAATCCTTGTTCATCCATTTCGTCTTTGGATCTGAGTCCTGGAGCATCACCAATAATGATTGCAGGAACGTCTGCAGCAGATAATAATTCTCTTGCTTTAGCAGGGCCTGGTGCACCTGGGTTTGGGCTTATGAATACAACGAAGTCTCTGTCCATTTCTAACATTAATGGTACAGCTTTTTCAATTTCTTCTGGGTTCATCTTAGCCCCAGAGCCTATTACACAAGTATCTATGTTTGGTCTGTCAGCTCTCTCATCTAGTAATAAGTCAATTACTGGAGAGGTACCTATATTACCGCATTTAATGATTCCTATTTTTACAACCATTTTATCACCACTTTTGTTATCTAAATGATCAAATAAGTATTTTTTGATTTAATTTTTATAACTAAGTTTTTATATGTTTATGAAAGGATAATATAAAGAGAATCTTGTAAAAAGTATGTTAAATAAAGAAATAACTTATAAAAACATTCTATTTTAGGTTATAATCATGAATTATGTATTAAATTTGTATAAGTAGATATTTTTTGTAGGGAATATCAGAATTTTTTTTTTATTTGATTATCGATATTTTGATCGTGCCTTCCAAATTTTATTAAAACTACCTATTCCACTATTGTTTATTTTATTATTTTCAAAATTATTTATTAGTTTTAAAATTTCTGAAATTGCTTTATTGGCATTTTTAACTAAACATTGCCCATTGGGATTGTTCATGTTTTGTGTTGCAGATGCAATATTGTTAATTTCAGTTACTTGTATTCCTAGTTCATGTGCTAAGTCTACACTTGAATGTTTTTTGTGAAATCCTGCTATTTTAATTGATGGAACTGATAAAACCCCTGCTTCTATTGTTAAGCCCATCCCTGCACCATAAATAAGTCCTGAGGATGCTTTTATAAGGCTTGGAATTTCAATATATCCATCTAATACCTTTAATTTGGGAGATGTTACAAATTTTTTCACAAACTCTGCATTGAATCTGAAGGGTATTATTATAACATCTCTATTAATAAGTTCAACTTGTTTTATTATTTTTGGAATATCTTCACCTTTCACATCCCCCCCAAATACCAACACAATAAAATCATCCACATTATAATGGTTTTTTATTGATTTAAGGTTTTCAGTGGCCATTTCATTAACATATGCTGCCATTGGATACCCTCCAATTACATGAATATTTTTCAATCCATATTTTTCAATCATATAGTTTTTATAATGTTCTGATGGTACTGTAACAAGATTAGAGAATGCTATCATTTCAATTGGATTGTAAATATCCTGTTCAATATGTAAATTTGGTATTTTAAGTATTTTAGATGCGGATATGCCCTTTCTCACATCTCCAGCATTACCACATGTAAGTATTAGATCAATTTCTTTTCCTTTAAGGGAATTAACTACATTAAAAATATCTTTAATAACCAATGATGCAATTTTAGTATTGGATCTTTTTTTTGTTGTTTGTCCTCTGCTCTGTCCTATAGAATATATTTCTGAACAATATTTTCCTAATAATTCATTAACACCATGACCATGGGTTAAACCAATAATTTCTGCATCAAGCTTTTCTATTATGGGTATAAATGCCTTTGCAGGTGCCATTTCTGCTATAACTGTGATGTGCATTTTTTGATCTCTCCAAATTTTTCTCATTTATATTTTATTCATGTGAATATGCATTTTTAGTGAAATTTAATCCAAATTGTGGGCATGTAGCAACATGTGTATGTACATAGCTTGCAACAGTATTATTTTCCATTAATCCATCTTGAGATGCAAATATACCATTTCCTCTGAGTATTTTAAATGCAAATTTAGGTTTAAAATTTCCTATATCAACTTTAGAATAATGGAATTCATGGCCTTTGAAAGATTCTCCTTTTTTGAGTAGGATATTATCATTTTGTGCTTCAGATATAACATAACTTAATGCTTGGACATTTTTTGTCATTATTGATGGGTATTTGAAAATATTACACATATCCCTTTGGTTTATGGATTTTGACAAATACATAAGTCCACCGCACTCAGCATAAATTGGATTTTCTTCTTTGTGAAATTTTAAAATAGATTTACGCATTGAATTATTAGATTCAAGTTCTTTTGCAAATATTTCAGGATAACCCCCACCTATATATATTCCATCTACATCAGGAAGTTCCTCATCATGTAAAGGACTGAATGGAATAATATCTGCCTTATTTGCTTCAAGCGCTTCTAAATTTTCCTGATAATAAAATGTGAAAACCTCATCCATTGCAACTCCTATTTTTACTTTGTTTCGATTCCCTTCTTTCCATAAAGGTGCTCTTCCACTAGGTAGTTTTCCACAGCCCTTCATTATGGATATTAATGCGTCAATATCAATATTCTCTGCCATTACATCTCCCCATTTCTCAATGGATTCTAGAATATTTTGACGTTCTATAGCAGGAACAAGCCCTAAATGACGTTCTTCAACTTTTATTGTATCATTTCGAGATATTCCCCCAATAACAGTGGTGTTTGTGAGTTTTTCAACTGCTTCCTTTGTTTTAAGGTAATGTTTATTGTTTTTAATATAATTTAATATAACTCCTTCAATTTTAATATTAGGATCAAGGGTTTTAAATCCAATTACAATTGCTGCAGCACTTTTTACAAGACTTTTTGAGTTTAAAATAAGAATAACCGGAGCATTAAGTGCTTTGGCAATTGATGCTGTGCTTCCAACATCATTTAATGGACTTATACCTTCATAAAGACCTCTGACTCCTTCAACTATTCCAAAATCAGCCTTTGAAATTTTCATAGCCCTATGAAATCCTTCTCTTATTTGATTTTCAGACATGAAAAATGAATCAAGATTTCTAGAAATGTTTCCTGTGGCAAGACTATGATATGTAGGATCAATATAATCCGGACCAGCCTTAAAAGGCTGTATATTATATTTATTGGTTAAAGCTCTCATTATACCTGTTGTAATGGTTGTTTTACCCACAGCACTTCCAGTTCCTGCAATAACGGCTCTCATATAAAATAGTAATCTATGATCTTATTTATAATGTTTTGATTTTATGAGAAATTTTAATTAATATTATATCCATATTTTGAGATTATATGAATAAAGTAAATAAAATGATAATTCTAGGTGATAGTGCAAGGTATGATCTTTGTAACTATGGGAATTATAATACTGATAATTTTCTTTCAGGAAAGTTACCAGGAATATATAATGCTACAGCAGGAAATGGTGTTTGTATTCCATTATTTAAGGTAATTATGACCAATAAATGTTCTAATGATTGTCGGTATTGTGTTAATCATGGAGGTAACCAATTTAATAGAGTGGAATTCACCCCTGAGGAACTTACATCCATTTTTCTTGATTATTATAATACTAGATTGGTTGAAGGTTTATTTTTAAGTTCAGGTATTCCTAAGGATGTTGATGTTTCAATGGAAAATATGGTTGAGGTTGCAAGGAAACTTAGAATGGATCATGAATATAATGGTTATATACATTTGAAAATTTTACCGGGCACATCTTATGATCTTCTTAAACGTGCCATGAGTCTTGCAGATAGAGTAAGTGTAAATATTGAAGCAGCTACTCCTGATGGGCTTGAAGAATTATCAACTACTAAAACATTTAATAATGATATTATAAGACGTATGAAATGGATAAAAAGATTAAGGAAAAAGGATGAAAATCTCGCACCTTCAGGACAATCTACACAGTTTATTATAGGCGCAACTAATGAAACAGATACAGATATATTAAAGTGTGCAAATTGGCTTGTTAAAAAATTAGATATTAATAGAAGTTATTTCAGTCCTTTCAATTCTATGAAAAACACTCCCTTGGAAAATCATTGTGAACCACATCCTAAGAGAACTTCAAGATTATATCAAGCTGATCATTTAATCCAATCCTATGGTTTTAGTTTGGATGAATTGGTGTTTGAAGAAGATGGTAATATGAAGTTGGATATGGATCCAAAATATTCAGCTGCACTTAAAAAGGATATGTTTCCTGTTGAAATTAATTCTGCATCATATAAAGAGCTTTTAAGAGTTCCAGGAATAGGTAAAATATCTGCTAGAAGAATAATTGAATCTAGAAAAATAAATTTCACATTTAAGACTATGGAAGATCTGAAAAAAATAGGTGTAAATATTGGTAGGGCTGAAATATTTGTTAAATTACAAAGTTCTTATCAAAAAACTTTTTAATTCTTCTAATTATCTAAAATAAATTATAAAAACAAGTATTTATTTATAAGTTATAACTTATAAATTTCAGATTTTTTTTTAGATCTTCTTTTTTTCAAATATTTCCCATATGTCAGGATATTTGGTTTTAACAGCTTCTTCTATAAAAACAGATGCTTCTTTACTTATACTAAATTCAGGTTGGGTTTTTTTTAATAATCTTAATACTGCAGCTGATTTAGCAGACCAGAGTGATATTCTGGGATTTTTATGAACTTCTAATATCACATTTTCTATCAATGTATTGTCAACTGAAAATATTTTTTCTCCATTTTTAACTGTTATGTTTTTAGTTTTTTTATCTTTTTTTGTTGTTTTTGAGGTTTTAATATTAGTTTTTAAAGTTTTAGATGAATTATCTTGTTTTAATCTAGTTTTTATTTGTTTATCTTTATTTATTTCTGGTTTTATTAATGCATCCAATCCTCTGCCAAGGGCACTTTCCTTTTTTTTAAGAGTCATTTATTCTCCCTCAGAATTATCTTTATCCATAATTTCTTTTGCTAATTTTAAATATGCCTTTGAACCACTCGATTCATTATCATAGATTATACAGGGTTTACCATGGCTTGGTGCTTCTGCTAGTGTTACATTTCTGGGAATGGTTGTTTTAAAAATATTTTCACTTGTTCCAAAATAGTTTTTAACACTACTATAAACATCTCTTCCGAGTCTTGTTCTAGAATCATATAATGTTAGAAGTATGCCTTTTATAGGTGATGGGCTTTTCAGTCTTCTTTCAACTAATTTGATTGTTTCTAAAAGATCAACCATGCCTTCTAATGCATAAAATTCTGCTTGTATGGGTATTAAAATACTGTCTGTTGCAACAAGACAGTTTATTGTTAATATGCCCAATGATGGAGGTACATCTATAAATATATAATCATATTCTTCATAAATTTCTTCAATTGCAGTGTCTAGTATTGTGTGATAGCCAACTTCTTTACTTAATTCAATCTCTGCTCCGCTTAATGCAATGTTACTTGGAATAACCTCTAAATCTGATATTTCAGTGTTTAAAATAGTGTCTTTTATATTAGTTTCACCTGTTAAAACTGAATATATGGTCTTTGTGACTTTATTTTTTTCAATTCCCATACCTGTTGTTGCATTACCTTGTGGATCCATATCTATAACTAAAACTTTCTTACCATAAATTGCAAGAGCTGCTGCTAGATTCACAGCTGTTGTTGTTTTACCACAACCACCCTTTTGGTTTAGTATTGCTATTATTTCTGTCATATTAATGTCTTCTCCAATTAATTTGTTATAAGTTTTAAATTATAACTTATAACTTAATATAATTGTTTATAAATTTTTCTTTATTAGAATGGTTTAAATAAAAAAATAATATTTTTTTATTGATGATCTTTTAAGGATGTATTAGACCATATTTTATAATATTCAATGTTAAAAGTAGGATATATTATAATTAATACTTTTTATTGTAAAATTATATTAAACAAGACTATACATATATTAATTGTGGTGTACACTATGTCCAATAAAATATGTGTTAAATGTGAAGAATGTGGTTTTGTCAGGGATTTAAAAGGAGAAACCAGAGCTCTTGAAAAAGGATCTTATAATAGGCTTCGTTCAGGAAACAGAAGAAGTAATATTAAAGAGGAACCAGTTGAATCTCAGGGTAGATGTCCTGAATGTGGATGTATAGATTATGTATTAATATTAAAATAGGAATTTAAAGGTTTTATTTATAAAAAAAATATTATAATTTCCTATTAATATTTTTTTTTTATATTTTATTAATTAATTCAGGAATAGTTTATTAGCCTATTATTAGTTTTTTTTCTATTATATAGGGTTTAGGTTTTTATTTTGTTAAAATATATAAAAAAAATAAAAAGATTAGAAGTTAAAAAGTAACTCTGTTTGCTAGTTTTATTGGTAGTGGTAGTTTTCTGAATGGCATTTCAGTTGTTTCTTCATGGATTTTATTAATTAGATCATTAATTTCCATTATGATCTTTTCATTGGTTTCACGAATATTAACTGTTAATGTTCCTTCTTCTTCAAGTTCTCTGTCTCCAATAACAATTACATAGGGTATCCATTCTCCTCCTGCATTTCTAATTTTTTTACCAACTGTTTCATGGCGGTCATCAATATCTACCCTTATGTTTTGGTCTTTTATTTGTTTGGCAAGTTGTTGGGATCTTTCTATATGTCTTTCAGCTATTGGAATAATTCTAACTTGTGTTGGGATAAGCCATACTGGTAGCATTGGAGGTTTTTCCTTTTTATCAACTGCACTTTTTTCTAATAAACTACATATAACTCTTTCAATACTTCCAGTGGGGCTGCAATGGATGATAATTGGATTTATTTCAACCTCTTCTTGGTTTATATATGTAATTCCGAATCTTTCCCCACTTTCCACATCAATTTGGATTGTTGGATTTTCAATAGGTCTTCCGAGATAATCTATTGCTGCAAAGTCCATTTTAGCAGTCCAATAATGTTTTCTTTCTGGTAAAATTTCAAGTAATACGGGTTTACCTATTTTATCTGAAGTAGAATAGACCCAGTCCTTATTTTCTTTTAAGAAATCTTTTGTGGCTCTCATAATAACTTCATAGTTTACGCCTAGATCAATTCCTGTTTGTTTACACATTGCTATTTGCTTATCAAATTCTTGCATTGACTGATTAATATCTGCACAAACAGTATGAAGGTCCGGCATTGTAAATCCTCGAAGCCTTTTAAGACCAACAACCTCACCTTTTTTCTCTAAACGGAAGCTGTAGGTTGAAAGTTCATATATTCCAATTGGAAGATTTTTCCAGGTTAAAAATGAATCTGAAAGTACTCTGAAAGCTCCGAAACAACATGCATATCTAAGCATAAGTTGTTTATTTTTTGTACCCATACGATATTGGCGTTCACCAAACTTTTCTGCATGGACCCTTATTGCATAATCTGAAAGATCATACATTATTGGAGTTTCAACAGGCATTGCTCCTCTTTCAGTAACTAGGTTATAAACATAATCAGATAACAGATCCCTTATAAGCCTACCTTTAGGATACCATCTAAGATGTCCTACATCTGCTGAAGGTTCATAGTCTGCTAATTTCTTCTTTCTCATTAATTTTACATGTGGAGGTTCTTCACCTGATGATTCTAATCTTCCAAGTTCATAATCAACAAGTTTTTTAAGATCATTTTCCTTATAATTAAATTCATCAATATCTATAATTTTTCCTTCACTAAGAATATAGAATTCAGATTTTTCTAATTCAGCTTCTTTATTATCAACAACTGCTTCTTTATCTTTTTCAGTGGTTATGGTCCGTGAAAGTTCTGAAAGAGGATGGCCTTTACAGGATATTTCAAATGATTTATACCATCCAAAAGGAACTCTTTTAACATCTAAACCTAATTTTTCAAGACTAATTTCCATATCTATAAGTATTTTCTTTGCTGCATCAGGAGTGCTTAAAGATGAGCTTAGATGTGCATAGGGATATATGGCCACGTTTTGTGCACCTACTTTTTTATACACATTATTTATTTCATTAACAGCATTTTCTACTACTGTTTCCATGTCACTTTCATCTTCTTTTTCAACTGCTGTGAAAACAACTAATGTATTTTCATAAATCCCTTCTTTCTTATCATCTTCTATTTTTTCTGCTATCCCTGTTTTAGATTTGGTTTTATATTTCAAATAATCAGAGTGAATTAAAAGTATTCTCATTTATACCACCCTTTTATCTTTCGATAAAAATTTATTATTATCTGGATATTATATTTTCTACTAATAGTTTGACAATTTTTTTTATTAAAATATTAACATATAATTTATATTTGAATTAATATTAAATAATATTCTTTAGATATAATTTGGTTTTCAATTAATATTACTATATAAATTGATAATGAAATATTATTCTTTTATTAGATATATAATTCAAATATATCATTTCTATCTAATTAAATTAGGAAAAATAAATAATTTGTTACTTTATCATGCATGCAGTTAATAGAATAATTTTGATTAAATATATAGTTTCATCCAAGTTTTTTTTTATTTATTTAACTATATAATAATGTTAATGATAATTATAAATGCTTTATTTTCCTATATTATAATATTTGATTAAAATAATAATATATTATGATATAATATGAAATTTCTAAATTTGTTTTAAATAATTTATTTTGGTGAAATATAATGAGAAGTGATACTATTAAAAAGGGTTTTCAAAGAGCACCTCACAGATCCCTTTTGAAAGCATGTGGAGTAACAGATCAAGAAATGGACCGTCCTTTTATAGGAGTTGTAAACAGTTTTACAGACATGGTACCCGGCCATATACATCTTAATTCAATAGCTGAAGCAGTTAAAACAGGAATAAATAATGTTGGAGGATTGGCATTTGAATTTAATACCATGGCTATTTGTGATGGGATTGCAATGAACCATGAAGGTATGCGTTATTCATTAGCTTCCAGGGAAATTGTTGCAGATACAGTGGAAAGTGTTGCTATGGCCCATCAGTTTGATGGTTTGGTGTTAATTCCAACTTGTGACAAAATAGTTCCAGGTATGCTTATGGCTGCTGCGAGATTAGATATTCCATCAATAGTTGTTACAGGGGGGCCTATGCTTCCAGGAGAGTTTAAAGGCAAACTTGTTGATCTTATAAGTGTTTATGAAGCGGTTGGAGCGGTTTCGGCAGGTAAAATGAGTGAAGAAGATTTATATGAACTAGAACAATGTGCATGTCCAGGGCCAGGTTCATGTGCTGGTCTTTTCACAGCCAATACAATGGCATGTATTACAGAAACCATTGGAATGAGTTTACCATACTGTGCAACCACCCATGCAGTTGCAGGTAAAAAGATAAGAATAGCCAGAGAATCTGGTGAACAGATATTAAATTTAATAAAAAAGAATATAACACCTTCAATGATAATGACACAAAATGCATTTGAAAATGCAGTGGCTGTAGATATGGCACTTGGAGGTTCGTCAAACACAACATTACATGTACCTGCAATTGCCAATGAACTTTCAGAGAAAGGAGTGGTAGTGGATTTACAGCTCTTTGATGATTTAAGTAAGAAAATCCCACATATAACATCTATAAGTCCGGCTGGAGTACATAGTATGTTGGATTTAGATAAAGCTGGAGGAATACCTGGAGTTCTTAAAGTTTTAGATGATAAATTAGATATGAATACTCTTACATGTACTGGTGATACTCTTAAGGAAAATATAAAAGATGCAAAGGTTTTGGATACAAATGTGATAAGATCTCTTGATAATCCAATACATTCTGAAGGAGGAATTGCAGTTCTTAAGGGAAATTTAGCACCCAAAGGATCTGTAATTAAACAAGGCGCTGTTAAAACAGAGATGATGAAACATGAAGGTCCTGCAAAGGTTTATGATAGTGAAGAAGATTGTGTTAAATCTATTTTTAAAGGAGAAATTAATGAAGGAGATGTGATTGTAATTCGTTATGAAGGTCCTAAAGGAGGTCCTGGTATGAGGGAAATGTTAAATCCTACTTCTGCAATAGCAGGAATGGAAATAAAATCTGTTGCACTTATTACAGATGGCAGATTCTCAGGAGGCACACGAGGACCTTGTGTTGGCCATATATCCCCTGAAGCAATGGCAGACGGTCCATTAGCTGCTGTGAAAAATGGAGATAATATTAAAATAGATATTCCAAATAGAATCTTAGAATTAGATGTTACTGATACTGAAATTAAAAAAAGAATTAAAAATGCAATTAAACCTAATAGAAAGGTTAAAGGATGTCTTGCAAGATATATGAAATTAGCCACATCAGCTGATGAGGGAGCAGTTTTAAGATAGGAGTATAATATAATGTCTAATACCCGGGAAATATTAAGTTACATTGCAATAATTATTATAGGAATAATTATAGCTCAACATATGAATGTTGTGGTTTCTGGAAGTATGGAACCTGTTTTTTATCGTGGTGATATTGTTGTAATAGAAAAAACAGATTTTTTAGGTATAAATGAAATTAATCCAGATAATTTAAAAATTGGAGACATAATTGTCTACAATGCCACCTGGTTCCCTGAACCGGTTATACATAGAATTATAGCCACAGATACAAATTCCAATGGAACACCATATTATACAACAAAGGGTGATAATAATAAAGTACCAGATCCTGCACCTGTTTATCATAACCAAGTATTGGCAAAAGTAGTTAGTATAGGTAATATACCATTTATAATACCAAAAATAGGATATTTAACAGTTTGGATAAGAGGTTTATAAATTTTATCCATAAATAGTTGTTATAAATAGAAAATAAACCATTTTATATCCTATTTATTAATAGAATATGAGTTTATAGATATTAAATATAATAGGTGAATTTTAATGTACAGAATTTTAATGTCAGAATCAATTAAAGCACTTGAAGAAGCTATTAACAATCTTGGTTGGGAGGTTCCAGATATTAGAATTGAACAACCACCAAACCCTGATTTAGGAGATGTTGCAAGTTCAGTGTCATTTCAACTTGCTAAAAAACTTAAAAGATCCCCCATGGATATTACCAATGATATTCTTGGTGTTTTAAAGACTCCTGATATATTTAAAAGGGTAGATTCTAAAGGGCCGTATATTAATTTCTTTGTTGATAATAATAAATTCTCAAAAATTGTTTTAAGTTCTATTAATGAAGATTATGGACAATTACAAGATAAAAATATGAAAGTAATTGTTGAACATACATCAGCCAATCCAAATGGACCATTACACATAGGACATATAAGAAATTCTGTAATTGGAGATTCTCTTGGACGTGTTTTAAAATCCGCAGGATATGATGTTGAAACACAATATTATGTAAATGATATGGGAAGACAAATTGCTATGATTGTCTGGGGAATTTTAAATCATGTTTATCAAATGGATCCCCATGGAAAACCTGATCATGAAATTGGAAAATTATATTTTGAAGTGAATGAAAGATTACGTGCAAATCCTGATCTTAAATTAGAGATAAGCGCATTATTAAAATGTTATGAAAAGGGTAGTGATAATGAGCTTGAAAAACATTTTGAAAATGTTGTTAAAGAATGTCTTCAGGGTGTATCAATCACTTCCGCCAGGCTCAATGTGGAACATGATGCATTTATATGGGAAAGTCGGTTCATTAAAAATGGTAGTGTTGCAAGAATATTAAAAGATCTTGACCCTTACACTGAGAAGAATGAAGTTGTCTATATGGACTTGGAGAAATATGGTATTGAAAAAGAACTTATACTCATACGTTCTGATGGAACTTCACTTTATTCCACAAGAGATCTTGCATATCATTTTGAAAAATTTGAAAACTCTGATATTTCAATAGATATTCTTGGATCAGATCATAAATTAGCATTAGATCAGCTTGGTATAGCTCTTGAACTTGTTGGTGCAAAAAAACCTGAAATAATATTTTATGAATTTATAACACTTCCCGAGGGATCAATGTCAACTAGAAAAGGAGTTTTTATAAGTGTTGATGATTTAATGGAAGAAGCTGTTATAAGGGCTATGAATGAAATTGAAAAAAGAAGATCTGATCTTAGTAAATCTGAACGTTTGATAATTGCTGAACAAATAGGAATAGGTGCAATCAGATATTTTATAGCTAGATTATCACCTGAAAAACATATAATTTTTAAATGGGATGAAGCTTTAAGTTTTGAACGTGGCTGTGCATCTATACAATATTCCCATGCAAGAGCATGTAAATTATTAGAAAAAGCTAACTATAAAACAAAAGAAGCAGAGGATATAATGGATTTGGATCTTGAACATCCATTTGAAATTGAGCTTATAAAGATAATATCTAAATTCCCATATGTTATTGAAGAAGTTGCTAGAATAAAAAGAGTTCATAATATTGCACAGTACTCCCAAGATCTTGCAGGTGCATTTAATAAATTCTATAAATCAGTTCCAGTAATTGGATCTGATAAAGAAGATTTAAGACTTTTAATAGTAGATAAATCTAGAATTACAATACAAAATTGTCTTAAACTAATGGGTATTGAAGCACCACAATCCATGTAAAAACCCTAAAGGGTTATGGTTTATAAAAAAAGTGGGATTTTTATAAAAATACTATTTTTAAGATCCCTTGATTTTTTTATTTTTTTTAGTAAAATTTTATAAACAGTTTAGGGGTTTTAGATTTTGGATCCTATAATATTATTAACTTTAGCAATCTTTTCATCAACATATTACTAGGGTAAAACTTAAAATAAAAAACAGCCCTATAAATTCCCTGTTAAATTTTGGGGCCTGAATTTTTATTTATTTAAAAGTTTGTAAAGTAGTGCAGCTTCTACATGCATCCTATTTTCTGCTTGATCCCAAATAGCATATTGGGAGCTTTGCATTACTTCATCTGTAATTTCTTGGTCTCTGATAGCTGGAAGACAATGCATTACTATGGCATCGGGTTTTGCCTGTTTTAAAAGTTCCATATTAACTTGGTAGTCATTGAGATCAATTAAACGTTGTAATTTTTCAGCTTCATCACCCATACTAACCCAGACATCAGTATAGATAACATCTGCATTTTTCACTCCTTCATAAACATTACTTGTTATTTCAATATTGGAACCTGTTTCTTTGGCATATAATAAAGCTTTTTTAAATATTTCCTGGTCTGGTTCATATCCTTCAGGACATACTACTGTTATATCCATACCTACAAGTGCACATGCAAGTAAAAGGGAATTACAAACATTATTTCCATCCCCTAAATATGTCATTTTAACATTATAACTATTTTTATATTCATAAACAGTAAATATATCTGTTATAGCCTGACATGGATGTTCTTTATCAGTTAAACCATTAATAACTGGTACGGATGAGTTTTCTGCAAATAGAAGTACATCTTCATGTTTGATTGCTCTTATCATAACTCCTTCAACATATCTTGATAATACTTTAGCTGTATCTTCAATAATCTCTCCACGACCTAATTGCATGTCAGAAGCAGATAGGTAAAGAGGATTGCCTCCCAGGTGTAACATTGCCACTTCAAATGATATTCTGGTTCTTGTAGAAGCTTTTTCAAATATCATTGCTAGTGTTTTGTTTTTTAAATGTTTTTTACCATGTGGATCAGCTTTAAATTTTGCTGTTAATTCTAGTATTTCAAATATATCCTGTTCTGCATCAGTTATTGATAAAAGATGTTTCATTTTACTTATACCTCCCAAAAAAAAATTTGAAGTTTATTCTTTTAAATAATTAAATTATCCTATCCCTATACCTTGTATTTTTATAATCTGAAATTCTTGTAAAAGCTTTAATATATTTTATTTAGAAACTTGTTTTTATGGTGTATAATCTTTATATTTGTTATAGTTTAAAGATTTGATAAATAAATTAAATCCCAATATTATTTTTTTTATTATTTTATATTATAAATTATTTTTAATATACTCTATAAGAAATTTTTATTTTTTTATATTAAATTATATATTAGAGATTGGATGTGATTGTGGTCATGTGTTTTATTCTTTTTTCAATAAGATTTGCAGTTCCAATATCTCTTCTATGATAAACATCACCTTTAACATATTTTGTAGCATTTTCACATGTTTCTTCTGCTTCTTTTAGGGTGTTTCCTATCCCTACAAGTGCAAGTGCTCTTGATTTGGATGTGAATATTTTACCATTCTTTTGGTTTACTGCAGCATAATAAACACGTGCTCCTTCTTGATTTATTTTAGTTTCATCTACAGTTATTATCTGTTCTGATTTTCCTGTTTCAGGATAACCTTGAGGCACTATATATTTACAAACAGTGGCTTTTCTTTTAAAATCAGCTGTTTTCAAATTTCCATCTATTATATCTTTACATAATTCAATAAAATCTGTTTTTAGAAGAGGTAGAACATTTAAGGCTTCAGGATCTCCAAATCTTGCATTGTATTCCACAAGTTTAGGTCCATCTTTACATAACATAAATTGACCATATAAAATACCTTTGTATGGTCCAACTTCTTTTTTTATTGCATTAACTGTTTCTTGCATTATCTTAACAGAAATTTGATAATTTTTTTTATCTAAAAATGGAAGTAAACCATTTTTATCAGAATATGATCCCATTCCACCTGTAATTGGGCCTTGGTCATTTTCATAGGCATGTGGATGATCTTGGGCAGCAGGCATTGGTATAACTTTATTACCATCAACAAAAGCCTGTACAGTGAATTCTTCACCAATTAATCTTTCCTCTATTACAACTTGGGCATGGCCACTGATTTTATTGTTGATTATTTCTTTTACATATTGTTTAGCTGCTTCACCATCTTTAAGATGTTCCCCTACAATTTTAACACCTTTTCCGCCTGTAAGACCCACTGGTTTCACAACTATATTCTGTCCAAATTCATCAATAAAATCTTTGGTATCATTAAAATTATCAAATACCCTATATATGATAGATCCATCTATTTTATAGGTGTTAAAGAGATCTCTCATAAATGCTTTATCAGTTTCTATTCTTGCAGCTTCTTTTGTTGGACCTACACAACTTATACCTGCTGATTGAAGCTCATTTACTATTCCCATTTCAAGAGGTGCTTCAGGACCTATTATTGCCATGTTAATTTTATTTTTTAAAGCATATTCCTTAATTCCAATTAAATCTTTTTCATTTGAAATTTGGAATTTAGATATTTGTGATATTCCAGGATTTTTTTTGCTCATAATAGAATATAAATCAGCATTTTTAACTGCATTACAAATTGCATGTTCTCTTGCACCCGTTCCAACAACAAGAATGTTCATAATTTATACCCCCAACTTGTTTAAAGCTCCTAATCTAATATTATAAATGATTTAAATATCCTTAGAATATTTTAGTATAATAATCTTATTTTAACCTTATTATAAATTTTATTTTTATAATGATAAACCTTTTTTTTACTTCACATACACAGAATTATAGGGGAATGTGATTATTTTTCAAGAAATTATTAAAAAGTATATTAATTTTTAGGTTTTATATGTAGGGTGTTTAGTTTAGTGATAGATGGTTAATAAAAGATAATATATACTTCTACATGTTAATGTTTGAATTGAATATACTTTATTTAGTTAAATCTTAATTAAATGTGGATTAGAAAAAATAGGACATTAAAGCAGTTAAAAGTAAGTTAGGTGTTTTTATGAAGGGTGGCGAAGCCATAATCAAATCACTCACAGATCAAGGAGTAGAAGTTGTTTTCGGGTATCCTGGGGGCGTTTTACTTCCATTATACGATGTTTTATACGATTCAGATCTAAAACATATACTTGTAAGACATGAACAATGCGCAGCACATGCTGCAGATGGGTTTGCACGAGCTTCAGGTAAAGTAGGTGTGTGTATTGGAACATCAGGACCTGGTGCAACCAATCTTATAACTGGTATTGCTACAGCATATATGGATTCATCTCCAATATTAGCAATTGCAGGACAGGTAGCAACACATTTAATAGGTAATGATGCATTTCAGGAAGTGGATACTATTGGTATTACAATGCCCATTACAAAACATAACTTCCAAGCAATGAAAGCTGAAGAAATTCCTGGAATGATAAAAGCAGGATTTTATATAGCCGGAACAGGGCGAACTGGACCTGTGGTTTTAGATCTTCCTAAAGATGTTCAAGAAGAAGAGTTTGATTATGATCAAGCCCCAGACATAGATCTTCCAGGATATAAACCCACTAAAAAAGGACATCCATTACAAGTTAAAAAAGCAGCAAATTTAATATTAAATTCAAAAATGCCTGTTATTTTAGCTGGTGGAGGTATAATACTTTCAAATGCATCAGATGAACTATTGAAATTTTCAAAATTAGTTGAAGCACCAGTAACAACAACATTAATGGGTAAAGGCTCATTTTCAGAAGATGATAAGTTTTCGCTTGGAATGTTAGGAATGCATGGAAGAACAGTATCAAATTATATTGTTGATGAATGTGATTGTCTTATTGCAATTGGATGCAGATTCTCTGATCGTACAACAGGATTAATATCTGAATTTGCTCGAAATGCAAAAATTATCCATATAGATATTGATCCAGCAGAAATAGGTAAAAATGTGGATATAGATGTTCCTATTGTTGGTGATGCTAAAAATGTATTAAATAATTTGATAAAAATAGTTTCCAATAAAAATAATGGAAATAAAAGCCGAAATGCCTGGTTAAATCATGTTGTTAAATTTAAAAATAATTGCGAACCTAATTTATTATATTCTGATAGCATCCCATTAAAACCACAACAAGTAATAAAAGAATTATATAATGCCATTAGCGATGATACAATTATCACAACTGATGTTGGGCAGAATCAAATGTGGATGGCCCGTTATTTCAGTACAAGAAATCCTAGAAAGTTTATATCATCAGGAGGACTTGGGACAATGGGATTCGGATTTCCTGCAGCAATAGGTGCGAAAATTGCAATGCCTGATAATGATGTTGTTGCAGTGTGTGGAGATGGTGGATTTTTAATGGTTTGCCAAGATCTAGCTACAATAAAGGAATATGATATACCTTTAGTTATATGTGTATTTGATAATAGACGTCTGGGTATGGTTTCACAATGGCAGAGATTGTTCTATAATAAAAGAATATCATATACACAGCTTGGTCAGAGCCCTGATTTTGTAAAACTTTCAGAATCATTTGGTGTTAATGCAGAAAGAGTTGAAAAACCTGGAGAAATGGAATTAGCTGTTAGAAATGCTATTAAATCAGGCCAACCTTATCTTATTGATGTTATAATTGACGCTGATGAAGTGCTTCCTATTGTACCGCCAGGATGTGGATTAACAGAAATTGTAGGTGAATATAAAGTTGAACAAAAAACACCTGGAGAAATTCTCTATAAAAAAAATAAAAAAGAAATAGGTGGTGCTTAAGTTGGATGAAAGCAGAACTCATATTATAAGTGCTTTGATTCTACATAAACCTGGTGTTCTCCAAAGAGTAGCAGGTCTTTTCACTAGAAGAGGTTTTAATATAGAAAATATTACTGTAGGTACATCAGAACAAGAACATCTTGCACGTATGACAATAATAGCTAAAGGTGATGAAAAAGTTCTTGAACAAATTACAAAACAGCTCAATAAACTTATAGAAGTAATTAAAGTAAGGGATCTTAATCCTGAAATAACAGTAAAACTAGAATTATGTTTAATTAAGGTTCATACTGCAAATGAAAAAGTAAGATCAGAAATAATACAATATGCAAATATATTCAGTGGAAGAATAATTGATGTAAGTCCAGATACACTTACCATTGCAATTACAGGATCACCTGAAAAAATAGAATCACTTATAGATCTTGTTAGAATATTTGGTATTAAAGAAATTGCAAGAACAGGTCCCACAGCAATTTCAAGAGGAACCAAGACCATGTAATTAATATTTCAAATATATTGTTTTTTATGTTAAAAAAAAAAAAATATTTTATTTAGAATTATGTAGGAGGAATATAATATGAAAATGTATTATGAGAAAGATGTTGATTTAAACATTTTAAAGGATAAAACTGTTGCTGTTATAGGATATGGAAGTCAAGGAATGGCCCAAGCAAGAAATATGCATGAAAGTGGATTAAATGTTATTGTTGGTCTAAGAGAAGATGGTGATTCTTGGAATAATGCTGTAACTGATGGTTTAAATGTTATGGCAGTTGAAGATGCTGTAAAACTTGCTGATATAATACATATATTAGTGCCTGATGAAATTCAAGGAGAATTATATAATAAATCAATAAAAGATAATCTTAAAAAAGGCAATACCTTATCTTTTTCACATGGTTATAATATACATTTCGGATATATAAATGCTCCAGAGAATGTTAATATAATAATGATAGCTCCTAAAGGTCCTGGTGCCATGGTTAGGAAAATGTATGAAGAAGGATTTGGTGTGCCGGGATTATTGGCTGTTGAAAGAGATTATACTGGAAATGCACTTCAAATTGCACTGGCAATGGCTCAAGGCTCAGGATTAACTAAAGCAGGAGTGCTTGAAACAACATTTAAAGAAGAAACAGAAACAGATTTATTTGGTGAACAAGCTGTATTATGTGGTGGTGCAACAGAACTTATTGCTGCTGGTTTTCAGACACTTGTTGATGCAGGATACCAACCAGAAATTGCATATTTTGAAACATGTCATGAATTAAAACTTATTGTTGATCTTATATATGCAAAAGGATTTGCTGGTATGTGGAATGATGTAAGTAACACAGCAGAATATGGTGGTCTTGCAACAAGGAAACGTATAATTACTGATGAAACCAGGAAAGAAATGAAGAAAATCCTAGAAGAAATACAGACAGGTAAATTTACAAGGGAATGGGCAACTGAAACCAATGTTGGAAGTCCAATGCTCAAAAGATTAAGGGTAATTGAATCTGAATTACAAATTGAAAAGGTAGGAGCTAGACTCAGAAAATTATGTGGGCTTCAAAAATAAATTTTTTTTTATATTTTTTTAACACCCACAAAGAGACATTCAATTTTTTTAAATTAATAAATATGTATAACATTAAATTCTATTCAAACTAATACCCTTTATTCATTAAAATGGTGGTAATATGGTCTTTATTGGCATGGATCACGGTACAACAGGAGTTTCATTTACAATACTTGATGATAAACCTGTACACTTTAAAATTGGTAGAGAAGAATTATCAAAAGGCACTAAATCAGCAATTCAACAACTTAATAAAAGGGTTGATCTTAAATCCATTGATCTAATGGCCATTACATATGCCATGGGTGATGGTATTAATACTATTATGCCTATTGAAAAGGTTAAAAATAGAGGTATCCTATCAATGGGAGGTGCAGGTAAGGTTACTGGTGGAGGAACTGCAGTCTATGATGAAATAGTAGAATCAGGAATACCAACCATACTTATACCAGGAATTCATAAGAATACTGAATGTCTTGATCCTAGATTTAAAGCTGCTTATTCCCATCATGCAAGCTCTGAAAAAATCAGTATATGTTACAATGCATATATTGAAACAGGTTTTGAAAACATGATTGTATCAGATATTAGTTCAAATACTGCAACTATGTTAATTGAAAATGGGAAAATATGTGGAGCAATGGATGCTTGTGTTGGGGCAATGGGTATTGTTCACGGTCCTTTAGATCTTCAAATGATAAGAGACATTGATGATGGATTAAAAACTGCTAATGAATGTTTTTCAAGAGCAGGAGCTGTTAAAATAGCTGATCTCGATACAAATGTTTCATTGGCTAAAGAAAAGCTTCTGGAAAGATATGTGAAAGGAGATGAAAAGGCTTTACTTTCTTTCAAAACCATGATAATGACAATTTTAATGGAAATTCATGGCCTAATTGGAATAGCAGATCATGGTATTCAAGGTATTGTTTTAACAGGTTCTATAGGTTCAATGACAGAACCTTATAACTTTTTTAATGAAATTAAATTAGGATTAAATAAATCAATCCCAATTATTAATTTACCACCTACATCCGGCTCTGTTGGAAGTGCACAGATAGCTAAATCTGTTTTTGAAGGTGAAAAGAATATATTAGGCATAAAAGTAGATGATATATATTGAATATAATTCACCATATAAATTTCTGGTGTAGAATTTTTTTTATTTATTTTTCAATAATTTTAATGTTCCATAGTAAATAAATACAATAATTTATTCTACTGTAGATCTATTTTATGTTTTATCTTCTATCTATTTATATCGTATCCTAAAAAAAATTTCTTCTGTAATAAAAAAATTCTTATTACTTAATATTTGGAAAATAATACTTTTACACTGGAAATGCATGTCTAGATTATCTAATTGTTGTTAAAATAGATTTTAGATTATTTATAGATAAAATTATAAAGGATGTTAATCCAACCATCCTTCCATTAGATTTAATTTAGATGTACAATCTATAGAAATAGGAGTTATAGTTGCAGAATGTTCTACTTTAAGAACATGTACATCTGTACCAATATTATCATTTTCAATTGGATCCCCATCAATCCAATAATAGGGTTTGCCTCTTGGATCTAATCTTTTCTTTATATGTATTTGGTACATTCTTTCACCAAGTGTGGTGAGATGTATTTTATCATTAGTAGGGTGTGAGGGTATGTTCAAATTCAAAAAATCCACACCTGATGGTAAACCTTTTTCTATAACCTTCTCTGCCACATATTTCAGTATCTTTGTTGCATATGTGAAATCAACATCAACATGGCCATCATGAAATTTTATATCTCCACGAGACACTTGAAGTGAAACTGAAATTGAAGGAATACCATGAACTACTGCTTCCATTGCAGCACCAATAGTTCCTGATGTAGTTAATTCTGATTTACCAAGGTTTTCCCCTATATTAATTCCTGATATTACAAGATCTGGTTTTTCTTCAGTAATTTCATAAATTCCAATTATTACCGCATCTGTAGGTGTTCCAGAAACAGCAAATGCTTCACTTCCATCTGGAAGCTTTGTTGCATTTACCCTAATTGGTTCAAATAATGTTAATGCATGCCCAATCCCACTTTGCTGGGTTGTAGGAGCCACCACATCAATCTTGCCCAGATTTTCAACAGCTTTTTTAGCAGCCATTATTCCTGACGAGTTAACTCCATCGTCGTTGGTTATAAGTATTCTCATAAATGCCATATTTATTACTTAACATTCAAAAAGTTTGTGTGCTATGTTTGATGAACATATGTTATAAGTATATTAAATTAGAAAAGAATTAATACTAAATATTAAATAATAGTTAAGATTTATGTTAAATATTATTTCTTTAGATGCTTTAAGGTGAGTAAATTGAAAAAAGATAGGTTGATCAGATTCATTGGAAAGGTTATGGAAGAATCTGGATTCAAGGTCTACAAAAACTTTAAAACTTCTCGTTATACAATTGATATCTATGGTGTGTTACCTACAATTGTAGGTGATATGGGTGTTGTTGTTGCTTGCAAAAACTATGATGAACACTGGAAAGTGGGGTTAGATGTGTTGAAGGAAATGGAAATGATTGGTAAAACACTTAAAGCATCAAAGATTGTTGTAATTACCACGTCCACATTCACTAATAGTGCAACAAATTATGCTGGAAGAAGAAATATTAAACTTATTGATAAAGATGGACTGTTAATAATAGCAAAAAAATTCTCAAAAAAAGAAAATAAACTAGATGAACCAGTTAAAACTGGTGAAAATGGATTATATGAAGAATCAGAAACATATATTCCTAAAACTAAAATATCCAAAGGTCCATTAATCTTCAATGCAGGGAAAAGAAGTTTATTTAAAAGTAGAAGAGAAAGTAGAAAATCACAAAATATTGGAATGGAATTGGATCTTGGAAAATTTATACAAGGACTCAAAAGAATTGTAAATAATACCATTGCAATGATAATAATAGTACTTCTATTATCTTCATTTATAACATATAGTATAGGATTATTTAATAAAAACACAGCACTTATTGGTGTTTCAAAGATATTATCCTCTGCTATATTATCATATGGACTTATCTTTTTAGTTGAGAAGGATCCAAATGTGGTACTTACTAAAGGAACAATTGTTTTCTTTGTTTCAATGATAATATATGTTGTTTTAATATTACTAGTTCAATAGCCTATATAAAACCCCCTTTTTTTTATTATAAGTTAATATTTTGTTTAGATATCTAATTTAAAATTATTATATTAAATATTTAATAATAAAAATTTTGTAAAAATTTCTTTTATATAATAATATTAGGATATATGGGCCGGAGGAGATTCGAACTCCTGATCACCTCGTTGTAAGCGAGGTATCATACCCCTAGACCACCGGCCCTCTTCTCTAATATTATGTTTTGGGATATATAAACCTTTTCTAGAAATTCATAAAATTTCTAAATATTTTTTTACAAAAGATATTATTTTGTAAATATTAATTTAACTAACTTATATATAATAATTTTCACATGATTTTATATTTTCTATATAAAAAAAAAAAATAATTGGTTAATAAAAATATTTTTATTAAAAATTTATTTATTGTATTAAACCTAATTATAATTTAGAAAGTAGGGGGAAATAATCATGGTATTTGATGAATCAGGAAAAATATGGTTTAACGGCGAATTTGTTAACTGGAAGGATGCAAACATACATGTCCTTTCTCATGTAGTTCATTATGGTTCCAGTGTTTTTGAAGGAATACGATGTTATGATACAAAAAATGGTGCTGTTATATTTCGTTTGAATGAACATGTGGAAAGACTTAAAAATTCAGGTAAAATTTATAGAATGGACATCCCCTACACAACTGATGAGCTTGTATCGGCTATTATTAATATTATAAAGATTAATAATTTAAAGGATTGCTATATAAAACCTGTTGCATTTAGAGGATACAAAGAGTTAGGGGTTTATCCACTTAAATGCCCTCTAGAAACAGTTATTGCTGCATGGAAATGGGGAAAATATCTTGGTGTAGATGCACTTGAAAATGGAGTGGATTTAGGTGTATCTACATGGAGGCGAATGGCACCAAACACCCTTCCTAATATGGCCAAAGCAGGGGCCAACTACATGAATTCTCAACTGGCAAAGATGGAAGCTGTGTTCAATGGTTTTGAAGAGGCAATAATGCTTGATTACGCATGAAGTGTAAGTGAAGGAAGTGGTGAAAACATATTTTTGGTTAAAGATGATACAATCTACACACCACATTCATCTCTTTCCATACTATCTGGAATTACAAGGATGCTGTAATTAAAATAGCCCAAAATAGTGGAATGGAAGTTAAGGAAGAGCCTATTCCGAGAGAAATGCTTTATCTGGCTGATGAAATTTTTTTAACAGGAACAGCAGCCGAAATAACTCCAGCTAGATCAGTTGATAAAATACAAATAGGAAACGGTAAAAGAGGAAAAGTAACCAAAAAACTACAGGATAAATTTTTCAATATCATTAATGGAAATGAAGAAGATAAATATGGTTGGTTAACCTGTGTAGAATAAATTATAACTAACAACTTATAAGTTATAACTTATAATTCTTTTTTATAAAAATAAATTTAGTTATCTAAAAAAAATAATAAAAACAGATATGGTTTTAATTAAATTTCAAATATAATCATTATAGTGGTGATATAAAAATGGATATTTATCAAGCAATAATTTTAGGAGTAGTTCAGGGTTTAACAGAATTTCTTCCAGTAAGTAGTTCTGCACATCTAGTATTTATTACACAGCATTTAGGTTTACAACAAAGTGTAGCATTTGATACATTATTACATCTAGGAACACTTGTAGCTGTTGTAGGATATTTCTTAAAAGATATTATAGAATTAATCACTTCATTCATATCAAGTATTATGGATATTTTCAGGGGAAAATTCAAAGAAGGATTAGAAGAAACCCCATTTAAAAAACTTACATGGCTCTTATTTGTAGGAACAATACCTGCTGGTTTTATGGGAATTTTACTACAAAAACAGTTTGAAGCTCTTTTTAATTCTGTTATATATGTTGGATTCTTTTTGATTATAACCGGATTTTTATTATGGGCTGCTGAAAGAGTTAAACCTGGAGAAAAAGATGTTAAAGATATTTCATTTAAAAATGCCCTGGTAATAGGTGTTGCACAGGGTATTGCAATAGCACCAGGTATTTCAAGATCAGGTGCAACTATCTTTGCAGGTTTATTCTCAGGACTTAACAGAGAGTTAGCAGCAAGGTACAGTTTTTTATTATCAATACCAGCTATTTTTGGTGCTACTTTAGTACAAATTAAAGATATAACAAGTTTTGATGCAAATATTGATGTTTTATTATGTGGATTTTTATCTGCATTAATTTTTGGTTATCTAGCAATTAAATTATTACTTAAAATAATTAAAGAACGTACATTGATGATATTTGCATACTATTGTTGGATTGTAGGTATAGCTGCAATACTTATCTCAATAAATTCTTAAAAAAAAAATAATTTATTTTACTAAAGATTTTATTTTATTATTTTTTTTATTTTTATAAAATTATATAGAAAATATTTTTTTAAAACATTTCCTTACAAAGATCTTCAGTTTTAACTCTTATATCTTCTATTGAAATATTTTTAAGCATTGCTGCTAACATAGCCCCTCCTGCACCTACCCCTTCTTTTACAGAGCCTTTTGTATAGTTTACAAGACATATTGTATTTGATTTTTCAAAATAGGGATTAACTGCCATAATAGGAATATCTGCAATTTGATTGGTTATGAAGTTAATATCAGAGGTTTCATCTTCTGCAACAAAGATTGTTGTTCCTATTGATAATGAACTAAAATCATATTCTGGTAATATACCTTTAATAACAGCACAAACAGCAGTCATTTGTGTGCCTCCTGCAAGTGTAACTGGTACATTACTTCCTATTACAATACCTGCTACTGCTGGAATCATAGGATCTCCCACTGCATCTATAGCTTTAAAAGGTTCATTTACTAGTTCACCAGCTTTATATCCTGAATTTAATAGTCCATTTTCAACAACACTATGTTTAAGTTTATGGGGATTTTCTGGTGTGCTTCCACTAATTTTATTATCCACTTCATATCCCATTGCAGTTAAAACTCCTAATGCTGTGGTAGTACCTGCAGGTGTGCTTTCCCCTATTAAAATATGATCTGTTAATTTTGAAAGGGTTTTACCAAGAAGAACACCTTTATTAAAGATTTTCTCAGAATTTTCAATGGCATTTCCCTTGTTTATATCTCCACCAGGGGTTTCATTTAATTTTACATAGGGTATATTTGGTTTAATTGCAGCACCTGCATCTACAACTAAAAATGGAATATCTGCAAGATCAAGACATGCTTTAGTTATCACAGCAGGCGTAGATGCTGCTAAACCCTCCACAACAGTTTTTGGAATCTCAGGAAGACAAATAGGTTTTCCTAACATTACAAGTTCAACATCAGCTGCAGGAGTATAGTCAGTTAATTCTGGTGTTGCTCCTGCTCCTGTTATTCCTTTAATTCGTGATGTTAATGTACTTGCTATTACACATAAAAATAATGAATCTTTATTTTTCAATTTATGAATTATATTTGTTGAGCCATAACATTTTATTGCTCCTTCCATTGTTTCACCTTCGATTGTTAGTTATATTATGTAAATTATATTAATAAATGATAAAAACTCTGTTGTTATGATAAGAGATTATAAATTTATATTATTATAAATATTTTATAAACTAAAATTAAATTTCATTTCTAGATGTAAAAAAAAATATATTTTGATGGAAAAGTGATTTATCTTGTTATGTATAGGAATTGAAGGCACAGCTGAAAAAACAGGTGTTGGAATTGTTGATTCAGAAGGTAATATTTTAGCATCAGTTGGAAAAGCATTAATACCTGAATGTGGAGGAATTCATCCTAGAGAGGCTGCAGAACATCATGCAACTACAATTGTACCATTAATAAAAGAGGCTCTTATTGAGTCAAAATTAGATTTAAATGAAATTGATCTTGTTGCATTCTCTAAAGGCCCAGGTCTTGGACCTGCACTTAGAACTGTTGCAACTGCAGCAAGAAGTCTTTCATTAATGCTTAAAATACCCATTGTTGGAGTAAATCATTGTATTGGCCATGTTGAAATTGGGAAATTAACAACAGGTGCAATTGATCCAGTCACACTTTATGTTAGTGGTGGAAATACCCAAATAATAGCTTTTGATTCACAAAGATATAGATTATTTGGTGAAACCCTTGATGTGGCAATTGGAAATTGTCTTGACCAATTCAGCAGGGCTGTGGGACTTGGGCATCCTGGAGGGCCTAAAGTTGAAGAACTTGCAAAAAAATCCACTAACTATATTAGACTTCCTTACACTGTTAAAGGGATGGATCTATCATTTTCAGGACTTTTAACTGCTGCTATTAGAAAATATGAATCTGGTGAATCCATAGAAGATGTTTGTTACAGTCTTCAAGAAACTGCTTTTGCAATGCTTGTAGAAGTTACAGAAAGAGCCATTGCCCATACAAAAAAAGTTGAAGTACTTCTATGTGGTGGTGTTGCTGCAAATACACGGTTAAGAGAAATGCTTTCAATTATGTCTCAAAAACATTATGCAGATTTTTATATGCCTCCAATAAAATATTGTGGTGATAATGGTGCTATGATAGCTTGGATGGGACAGTTAATGCATAAATATGGTCTAGTAACTACTATTGAAGATACTGGAATTATACAAAAATATAGAACTGACAATGTAAATGTTCCTTGGATGGAAAGTTCTGAAAAAATATTAAAATTACCTTCAGATATATTAGAAAAAGGTGCAGAAGCTAATATATTCCCTGGAAAATGGATGGATAAAGAGGTTATAATTAAAAAAAGGGTTCCTAAAAAATATCGAATAGATGATATTGATAATTATCTGCGGAAAAAAAGAAATAAAGGAGAAGTAAAGCTTTTAGGACAAGCCAAAAGTTGTGGTGTTAAAACTCCTATAATATATGATATTGTAAAGGATGAAAGTTCAATTATAATGGAAAAAATAATAGGAATATCAGTGAAAGATATTTTTGAAAATACTAAAAATTCCAAATATTTTGAATTTAATAGTTTATGTGAAAAAATTGGGGAAAACATTGCAAAACTCCATAACTGTGGAATAATACATGGAGATCTTACAAGTTCAAATATAATGGTTAAAAATCATGAACTTATTTTCATAGACTTTGGACTTGGAATGATATCAAATCTAGTTGAAGATAAAGGTGTTGATCTTTTAGTATTTAAAAAAGCAATTTCTGCAATACATCATACCATTGCACAGGAATGTATGGAATCAATACTTTATGGATATAGATCTGCTAATAATTATAAATCCATAATATCAAAGATGAAAGAAATAGAAGGCAGAGGACGTTATATAGATAAAAATTAAAATAAATAATATTATAACTATAAATTTAATATTTTCATCTTTATACCTGCACATAATTATTATTATCTAAATAATCTGAAATATAAAAAAAAAAAAATTTATATAATAAAAAAAAAATTTTGAGATTATGGGGAAATACATGAAGATAACATTTATAACTAGTAACCAACACAAAGTAAAAGAAGCCAAAGCTATCTTTGATAATTTTGGAATTGAACTGGAACATGTAAATATCAGCTATCCAGAAATCCAAGGAGATCTGGTAGATGTAGCTAGGTACGGTGCAAAACATGTTGCCAAGCGTCTTGGCAAACCAGTGATAGTTGAAGACGCAGGTATTTTCATAAAACATCTTGATTGGTTTCCAGGAACATATTCATCATATGTACAGGAAACACTGGGAAATCAAGGTATATTAAAACTTATGAGTGATGTTAAAGACAGATATGCCGAATTCAGGTCGGTTATTGGGTTCTGCACCCCCAAAACCGAGCCCGAGATTTTTTTAGGTACTGTCAATGGAAGTATAGGATATTCTGAGAAAGGTAACTGTGGATTTGCATATGATCCCATATTCATACCTAAAGGATATGATAAAACCTTTGGAGAATTATCCATAACTGAAAAAAATAAATTTTCTCATCGCAGAAAATCGCTTGAAAAGTTTGTAAAATGGTATAAAAATTTATAGAGATGATTAAATGGCAATAAAACCTGAATGGACAGAATATTCAAATGAAGAAATTGAAGAATTAATATTAAAACTCAGAAAAGAAGGTAAATCCACAAGTGTTATAGGGGTTATTTTAAGGGATCAATATGGAATTCCTGATGTTAAAACAGTAAAAGGAGATAAAATAACTGCAATACTTGAAAAACATGGTCAAGGAGAAGAATATCCAGAAGAACTTATTAACCTCATAAAAAAAGCAGTTAATATAAGAGACCATTTAACAGAAAATCCAAAGGACCTTCACACCAAAAGAGGTCTTAGGATTATTGAATCTAAAATCAGAAGACTTGTAAGATATTATGTGAGAGAAGGTGTGCTCCCTGAAGGATGGAGATATGATCCAAAAACAGCAGCACTCATTGTTAAATAAGGCTAAAGAAGCCTGTGATTTACTGCGCAGGCATTTAAAGCAGGATCATGTTGTGAGAATAATTTCTCACAACGATGCTGATGGAATATCTGCAGCTGGGGTAATGTGTAATGCAATTACCAAAGAAAATGGTAAATTCCATGTTACAATCATTCCCAGATTAAAGGATGAAATACTTTCTAAATTTTTTAAGGAAAAATATAAATTATTTATTTTCTGTGACATGGGTAGTGCTAGCCTTAAAGGTATAAGCCGTCTTAAAGCAGATATTATAATAGCAGATCACCATCAAACCAATCCTGAAACAAAAATTCCTGATAATATTGTACATGTCAATCCTCATTTATATGGATTGGACGGTACAAGGGATGTGAGTGGATCCGGAGTATCATATCTCACAATTCGGCCTATGGGATATAAAAATCTAGCTGGACTAGCACTTGTAGGTGCATTTGGAGATATGCAATATAAAAATGGTTTTACCGGTGTTAATAAGATGATACTTGATGATGGTATTCTATCTAATAATATTGAAGTTCGAAATGATCTTAAAATAGCATACAAAACAGAAGAACCACTTTATAAAGCTCTTTCCCATACAATTAATCCTCCAATTAAGGGAATTTCAGGAGATGAAGAAGGTTCAGTAACCTTCCTTGAAAAAATTGGAATTTCCTATATGGTTAAATATGCAGAATTAGATAATGAAGAAAAAAATATTCTTAAAGAAGAGCTTGTTAAAATAAATCCCCAAATTTTCAGCAATGTTTATAGTGTACCTAATGAAATTCCAGAATTAAGAAATTTAGAAGATTATTCTAATATACTTGATGCATGTGGAAAAAATAAAAAACAAGGCCTAGGTATCAGTATATGCATAGGTGATAGGGATAAATCTATTAAAGAAGCCCAAGATCTTGTTAAAAGTTATAGTGATGATCTTGTATATGGTATTGGATGGATTAATAAAGAAGGATCAGTTATTCAAGATAATATACAATATATATACACCGAAGAAAAACGTAAAAAACGTATAATGGGCACTCTTTCGAGTATTGGTCTTGATCTTGAAATTTTAGATCCAACAAAACCAGTTCTTGCAATGTCTCGTATGGATAATATAATAAAAGTATCTGGAAGAACCACATCACAAATGATAGAAAAAGGTGTTAACCTAGGTTATGCTCTTGAAAATGCATCAAAAAGTTTTAATGGAGCTGGTGGTGGGCATAATATTGCTGCAGGTGCTGTAATTCCTTATAGGGAAATGAATAATTTCCTGAATCTTGTTGATGAAATAATTAGAACACAATTGAACACCACTTAATATCATATAAATAATTTTATTAAAAATTTACAAATAAAAGGTTAATAGTGATTTATTATGCATCTAACACAAGAAGAAGAGAATATGTATGCTGGTGAAGAAGGAACTGCAGTTGAAAAATGTATGGAAATTCTTGTAGCTCTTGGAGATATTTATAGAGCAGAAAAACTTGTTCCTATTACTTCTGCACAAATATCTGGTGTTTCATATAAAACTATAGGTGATGCAGGCCTTGAATTTCTTGAAGATCTTTCGAAAGATGCAATTGTTAAAGTACCATCAACACTTAACCCCACTGGTGTTGATCTTAAAATATGGAAAGAATTAGGATTTTCAGAAGATTTCACCAGAAAACAGCTTAAAATTGTAGATGCCTATCAGAAAATGGGAGTATCAACAACCTGTACATGTACACCTTATTTAATTGGTAATGTACCTATTTTAGGTTCACATATTGCATGGTCTGAATCTTCTGCTGTTTGTTATGCAAATTCTGTTTTAGGTGCACGTACTAATCGTGAAGGAGGGCCTGGAGCTCTTTCAGCTGCAATTTGTGGAAGAACTGCTGAGTATGGTTATCATCTTAAAGAGGAGAGATATCCAAATTTATATGTTGAAATTGACTGCTCTGTAATGGGTTCTGATTTTGGTGCTATAGGTTATATTGTGGGAAATCAGGTTGGTGGGGGAATTCCATATTTTAAATTTAAAAAAAATCCATCAACTGACCAACTTAAATGGCTTGGAGCTGCACTTGCTTCATCAGGTGCTGTTGCACTTTACCATGTTGAAAACACCACCCCTGAAAGTAAATGGGCATATAAATTTATTGAATATAATAAAATAGAAAAATATTCTATTAAAAGGGAAGATATTAATGAAATTAGAGGAAAGTTATCTACAACCAATGAAAAACCTGATTTGATTTGTGTTGGATGTCCACATGCATCTCTTGAAGAAATAAGGAAGGTAGCTGTAACAGTTGCAGGACGTAAACTTAAAAATATGTTATGGGTATGTACTTCAATTTCAGTTAAAGCTGCTTCAGATAGAATGGGTTATACCCAAATTATTGAAAATGCAGGTGGAAAAATGGTTTGTGACACTTGTATGGTGGTTGCTCCAATAGAAGAACTTGATTACAAAGTAGTTGGAGTGGATTCTGCTAAAGCAGCAAATTATGTTCCGAGTATGTGTGGAATTGATGTAATATACAATGATCTAGAAAACTTAATTATAGAATAAATAAAAATGGTTTAAAAATCATGTAACTAAATTATCAACAATATACCTTATCAATCTCAACATGTATATTTTAAATACTTTAATAATTTTTATTTCAGTAAGTATATATAATTATTAATCCATATATAATAAAATTTAGCGACTATAAGATACACTATAGGGAGGTATTTTTTTAATGGAAATATGTTATATGTGATTGTTTATGATGAATAAGTTTGGATTTTTTTTATAATAATTTTAGTAATTAGTATAACACATGTAAGTGCGACTTAGAGAAGTGAATTAAGTAAAGAATTAAGAGAAGATAATGTTCAGTTAGACCAATGTGTTGGTGGTGTTAATCAACATTCCACTAATTTTAAGACTTATGTGTATAATGTAGGATGGTGTTTTGCTGATATATGGCATTGTATTTGTTTTATAGGAGAAAATAGTTTGAAATGGTGGAATTAGGAGATGTTTTGGATCGTATCTGCCAAATAGGAATAGATACCTGTAACCTTAAAAATAACATAGGTAACAGCTGGGAAAAGCTCTTGAACACTAGTATCTTCAGTGGATTTATTAATAACAGGGGCAATATCGTCTAATAATATATAATAATTAGGTCATAAAAAAAATGATGTTATTTCTGAATTAAACGATTAAAAATTGGGATTAATAAGCACTGCAAATATTAAACAATAAACCAGCAGAAAACACAGATACACTAACCAATGAAACAAACCAAAATAACCAGACCAAAAACGAAACTCAAACTAATAAAGTTACCCCTATGGACCAACTCCACATAGGAAAAATAATAATATATAAAATTGAAGGATTATACATAAGATATTTGGAGATTATAACAATAAAAAACCTAAAAAGCTCTAATGAAGAACAATTCAATGGAATTGTGGCTCAAAATATTCCATTCGTTGTTATACAAGGACCATACAATAAAATTTTAAAAATCAAATATGAAGATTTCCAAAAATAATTATAATGGTACGTATATTAGGGGAGATCCTGATAATCTTATAGCCAACCCATACATGGTAAATAAACTCTATCAAAAACAAAATATTAAACATGG